>NZ_JBSQBN010000059.1:0-27655 GCF_053850585.1 Shewanella sp. A22 | reverse complement strand
CTCTCAGGTATTCCACTTCTGTGTTACATCGATTTAAAAGGGAACAACCATTTCTACATCAATGTGCCTTGAATTGAAAAACCTGAGAGGCTCTGAACTGACCAGATATTTAATGAGATTGGTATAAAACCGCCCTACATTTAGACTTCACATAAAAAAGGGAGCCATTTGGCTCCCTAATTGAATCAAGGATAACGCTTAAAATCGATATTCGTAAGTGGAGAAAACTGTACCTTGTGTGTCATCATCCTGCACGTCAAATTCAGAATTAGATACCGTTCCACCTAGCGTCAGCATGCCATTAAGCATGGGCAAACGATATGACAACTCCAGCATCATGATATCTTCTTTTAAAGGTTGTGGCGCCCATACTCCACCGAGGTTAGCGCCATCTTTATTGAGTTGGGCATAGCGGAATATCGAGGTAAACCCGTGGCTATTATCGAACTGGCCAATTACCCCTAAGGCATATACATTGGCATCGCTGTCATAGGTACTGCCAAAAGCTCGTCCATAATATCGTGAACCACTTTGGTAAGTTGAATGCTCATAAAAACAGTTAAACTGGTTTTTATCTTCACCGCAATACACCATCGTATCGGTGTACTCAACAAACAGTTTATATTGTTGCTTGGCAATATTAAAGCGAGTGTCTACGCCCACCATTTTACCGCAATCAACAATTTCCCATGGCTCACCTTTAGAGTCTTCACAGGTGCGCTCTAGGTACAGACCCACAGGCACATTAAACCAGGTATCGGCATAACGAACATCGAAGCCCGCCATCTGATTACCATAGTTTGAACATCCTACCTCATCAACATTATCAGCTCGACAATCACGTTGGCCAGTAATGGATTTAATGGCGGTATTAACGCTACATTCTTGGCCTTCACCACAAAACTGGGTAGTCCAAGACAACCCTATTTCTAATTGTTTAAATGGCTTAATGGCACCTCGTAGATTCCACAATAAAGTATGAGGGGCATAACGCTCCTTCTCGGTGACACTCACACCACCAGTTAAGCTCCAATCGCCTATCCATGACAACCAAGGTGTTTCAAAAGCCTGTGAGTTATTACGGCTAACCATTAAAGATGGCATTGGTCGGGCGTTGTTTGATTTATGAAGTGACGAGTCGAATCCTGGTCCCCACCACTGGCCAACACTCCCTGCGGTCACAATCCAGTTGCCTAATACCACGGCAACATACGAATCATCTAAGCGTAACTCTTCATCATCAGCAGGATCATAATTTGCAGATGCTGAAATTTTGTAAGCAAAACGCTCACCCGTGTATTCATGTGAGCCTTGTAGTTGGCCTTTTTCACGGTAATCGGAACCAAAATGCTGGAAGCGCGCCTCATCAGATGCTGCAGCCACTTTGATACTCGTGTTACCTCGGTTGCCAACGGCATTTTGATAGTAAAAATTGACCCTTGCAAAGGCATCAACTAAATCAGACGTTAATAATGACGGTTCGGCATTGGCTAAATCAGCCCCGATACCTGACCACATTAATGGGAAGGTATTAATTGGCGCACTAATCACTCCTGCATCCGCCAAAGCTTGAATATCGGCGCGCAAATAGATATCTGAGGTATCGACCCATGGTGCAGCTTGAGCACTGCCATAAAGCATCATCGCGCTGAACCCCAGCGTTGTCACCGCATGAGTAAGTCTACTAAATCCTTTTATCATAATATTACGTTACCCTTATTATTTGCTTGGTTCTGCGCAACTTTCTGTTTTAAGGCTGCGGCAATCTGTGGATGAACAAATTGACTTACATCACCACCGTGTAATGCCACTTCTTTCACTAACGTAGAAGAAATAAATGAATTTTCCTCCGAAGGCGTCAAGAATACACTTTCAAGATCTGGACTTAAACGGCGATTCATATTGGCCAGTTGAAACTCATATTCAAAATCGGATACTGCCCGCAATCCACGCACTAGCACACTTGCATGCTGTTCTTTGGCGAAATCAACCAACAGGCCAGTAAAACCAACCACTTCGACATTGTCTAAATGTGCAGTGACCAAATTAACCTGAGCAACACGCTCCTCAAGAGAGAAGCGCGGTTGCTTGGAAGGGTTTGATGCAATGCCAATAATCACGTGCTTAAATAAGCGTGCAGCACGTTCGATTAAATCCGTATGACCATTAGTCACAGGATCAAAAGTACCTGGATAAATTGCTCTTCTGTGCATAATCTTTCGCCTTTAGATCATCATTTGTAATTGTAAATTTATCTTGTTCTCACTCAACAATTCATCTACAGATGCAGTATTCGCCAGCAACATTACTGTTAACGTATTTTAGGAAGCGACGGGAGTGATTTTTTATATTTCAATAATTCCAGCTCAAATTTCACTTTTTGCCAAATTCGCAGTAAATGATGACGTTTCGCTTTATTACGCTTTCCTTGACGACTGATGTCACTTTCTAAATCGGTTCCAATCACAGGAAAAGGCCTAACAACAAAGCAACGTAACTGCTTTTCATACCAATACTGAATATCAATGTCTACCGGACGAGTAATCGGAAATGCCGTCGCCAATAATTTTTTCGCCCCAGCCAACGACACGCACTGACCACGAGTAGAAGAAGGTAGCTTTAAACAGGTCGACAAACTAAAGCGCTCATCAAGCACTATCGATTTTACGATACCTTTCTGTTTACGCCCATGACATAACTTAATGTAATCCCAATCTGCAGAAAGGCGACCTATGTGCTGCATCACTGTCATTAATGCGGGATCTAAAACAGAGTCATCCTCGAGAATTAATGCATAATCTAGCTGTTGCTCAATAATCATCTGCCAACAATGAGCATGGCTGAGGTAACACCCTATCTCACCAAGATTGAGCGTTTTATCGTATTTTTGAAGATTCTTATGAGGATCGTACACTTTGGCAATATCGGTATCGTGTAAATCTTTCCCATATACCGCGGAAATACGTTGGTATTCGATACCCAATTGTTTTAGCTGCTCATCCATGAACGTAAACCGTTCAGTACTGCTATCTAAATTAATTAGAAAAACTTTAAATTTCATAATATTACTAACCAAAACGTCCAGTTCCAATCATGTTCAACTACAGATATTTAATCCTGAAATATTCAGTCATAGCAACAAACTACCGAATAAAATGCCCGAAGCTATTGTTAGGGTACTTTTATTAATGAAATTTCATTGAATATAATAAAAACAGCTTACATTTAACGCCGTCACCACGTGACTTCCCAAAGCTCACATCCTTTTCGCTATTCTGACAGCGATAGATTGGGGAGTATATCACTAATATTCTGGCATTAGTTTGTTGGTAAACAATTCCTAACAACAAGCTTGTGGGATAAATAATAGCAAGCCACATCTGTAATTGTTCACCCTAGATACAATTACTATTGTAAAACGATGAACAAACGCTCTTGAGTTGATATACTCTTGCCTACAGCCATTATGATGGTTGAGAAGTCGTTAACATTCACAACATAATGCGCCCCATCATCAGATGGAATTGAGTTAATATTTTATCTTTCAGACAGTAATATGAAAAAAATCTTAGTCATTAAGCACGATAAAATTGGTGATTTTGTACTGACATGGCCAGCACTATACCTACTCAGAAAAGCAATGCCTGAAGCTACAATTGATGTATTTATCGCACCAGTAGTGAAGTCCTTTGCTAAAGCCTGCCCATATGTAGACAACACCATTATCGACTCAAAAGATGATACTAGCATTGCAGCACAAATTGCCAAGCAACATTACGACGCCGTGATCATTTTGTTATCAGAATTTCGAATTTATAAAATCCTTAATAAAAGCAATATTCCATATAAATTAGTACCTAAACATAATTGGTACCAATATTTATATCAACATAGAGCAAGCAATGAATACTTAAACAGCGAAGGCTGCTGGCGAGGTGCGTGCATGCTGGTAGAGCACTTTTTAACGCATCACGGTTATGCTATCCCTAAGCTACCTGATAGATTTTGGGATATGAGTGCCCGCAGAGAGCATTGGCAAGAATATTATCAAAAATTAACCAATGAAAAGCTGATTTTCATTCATCCCGGTACAGGTGGGTCTTCTGGTTGCGTACCCGTAGAAAAGCTCGTTCAGTTAATCACAAACATTGATACATTGACTCAATCAGCATGTCACTTTGTTTTAACATTTAACGGAAGCGAATTAGAGCTAGCTAAAGAAATTAAGACTTTATTGGCAGAGACTGCAATTAAAGTGTCGTTAGCTAAACCGCTAGATAACTTGATTGATTTTTCTGAGTCATTGGTCGCCGCAGACATGTTTATTGCTGGTTCTACAGGGCCGCTGCATATTGCAGGGCTACATAATGTGCCAACCGTTGGGTTTTATGCAGGAAGACGTTCAACGCCTCATATAAGATGGGGCACATTATCGGAACCAAGTAAGCGGTTTGCTTATACGCCTCCAGTTGGAAAACGAACGGGGCGTAATATGGCATTAATCAATTTTGATCAGGCATCGAATGACATCGCCGACTTTTTGAACAAACAATCTTAGATTCTCGCAATGTGTTAAATTACGCTCATCGCGAGCAACAATAATGGAAATACGAATATGATAGTTGTGACAGGCGCAGCCGGGTTTATAGGTAGTAATTTAGTAAAACAACTTAATGCCATGGGGCGAAATGACATTATTGCCGTTGACGATTTAACTGACGGTACTCAAATGTTCAATCTAGCCGATTGTGAAATCGCAGACTATCTCGATAAAGACGACTTCATTAAACAAATCAGCGCTGGTGATTTTGATAACAAACTCGAAGTCATTTTCCATCAAGGCGCTTGCTCATCAACCACCGAGTGGGATGGCAAGTTTATGATGGCCAATAACTATGAGTATTCAAAAACATTATTACATTACAGCCAAGCCAATAACTGCCAATTTATTTACGCATCTTCAGCATCAGTTTACGGCGGCAGCGAAAAGTTTATTGAACAACGTGAACTTGAAAAGCCACTCAATGTTTACGCGTACTCTAAGTTCTTATTTGATCAATATGTAAGACAGCAAAAACTTACAAGCCAAGTGGCTGGTTTGCGTTATTTCAACGTATATGGTCCGCGTGAACAACACAAGGGCGGCATGGCCAGTGTGGCGTTCCACTTTAACAACCAAATAAATGCCAATGGCGTATGCCGTTTATTTGAAGGTGTTGATGGATATGAAAACGGCCAGCAACTTCGTGACTTTGTGTTTGTAGAAGATGTGGTTAAGGTTAATTTATGGCTATGGCAGAACCCATCAGTATCGGGCATCTATAACTGCGGCACAGGCCAAGCACAAAGCTTTAATGATGTTGCCAATGCTGTTATTGCCTACCACGGTAAAGGGCACATCGAGTACATTCCTTTCCCAGACAAATTGAAAGGGGCTTATCAGAGCTATACTCAAGCAGATTTAACTCAACTAAGAGCTGCGGGTTATCAAGGTGAGTTTAAAACGGTTGAACAAGCAGTACCAGAATATTTAGATTGGCTTAAAACCCAACATTTTATTGGTCAATAATGGTTTAACCCGCTCAACGAAGTGAAATAATGCTATGGGTATGGTCATATCCATAGCATTATTTTTTGCATCGAGATAATAGCAATACTTATCTAATTTCTTTGACGACTTCTATTAACATTGTTGTAGAAATAGCTGGCGTTCTTGGCAAGTACACGACTTTGCAGAGATGAGATAAATGGTCAAAACGCCCTTCCCAATCATCTCCCATCACTAAATAATCAGCTTGATACTTTTGAATGTATTCGGCTTTAAGCTCTAATGACTCTTCAAGAAAAACCTGATCAACGCATGATAACGCCGCAACAATTCTCATTCGGTCTGTTTCATCACAAATAGGGTTTCGTTGTTTTTTACTAAAATTAAGCGCGTCAGATGACACTCCAACAACCAAGCTGCCGCCTAATGCTTTTGCTCTTTCTAAAATATTTAAATGACCAATATGAAACATGTCAAATGTACCGAATGTAATAATGTTCATCTAAACCCTTAGTTTAATAAATAATCAGTAATTCGTTTACTACAAAAGCCATCAACCACCCCAACGAGCTCAGCAGTATATTTAGCCCTTTGACTGGCAAATAGCTCTGGTTGTGATATCTGTTGGTCAACAACTTGCTTTAATTCTTTATATGTTTTGGCGTGAGCGGCAATATCCGCATAACGATACAAATCTTGGTCAACACGATTTTCAAACCTAAATTTGAATATTCCGCGATAAGACCAACGTAAGTGGTAAAAGTCACACCATACGACAGGTTTATTTAATGCGGCAAATTCAAATAATGCCGAAGAAGCATCACTGATTAATACATCAGCTGAAACCATAAATGGTAACAAGTTTGCTTCTTCTGCTGGTGCCAAATACACATTATCGAAGCTAGCCCAATGAGTAAGCAGTGCTTTTTGTTTTTTATAACTCGGTTTACTCAGTGAAAAATAATGAGGCTTTAACAAAATATTATATTCCGAAAATTGAGCGGGCCAATTTTTAGCCATTGCCTCAATACTACTAGGATAAAATGTCGGGGCATATAATAAGGTTTTTTTACTCGGGTCTAACCCTAAAGAAACTAAGTCTAACCCCTTTTCATCTCCTTGAATAATGGGATCTAACTTGGCATAACCAGTATCAATAAACACTTTATCAGGGAACATATCTTGTAAACGCTTTAAACGATATTGGCCTTCTACAAAGCGAACTTCAATATCGCCTTTTGACACGGTATAGTATATCGACTTTGGCCCAACGCCATGCTGCATCAAAGCTGTTTGACTGATCCCTTTTAATCGAGACGCCGAAGCAAATGCATTACCAAACACAATCCACTTAGGTTTGTTCAATAAATAAAATTCAAGCGCTTCTGATTCATCATTAACCCAGACAACATTTAGCTGGTGCTTATTCACAAGTGACTCCAATACCGACTGCTGATCAACACTCTTGTATATCACATACGTCACAGGAACCGAACGCTTCTGAAGCTCTGCAGCAACAGGAAAATATTGTGGTAAATAATAGGGATGTAAAACATCAAAACAGATCATCGCAAGTCAATTCCTATCAATCATTCCGCATTAGATTTTATAAAGAACACTAGTATAAATGATAACACGCCTCAATTTATATCTAATCCTCTCGACCAACTCGCCAGTTATTAAATTGAAATCAATACTTCCATTTGATTTTATCAAGGTATTGATTCAAAAAGTGCTCTTTTCAAGGTATTATTTCATCTATAACTGTCCACAAAGCTGCCTATTCCTATGCCAATCGTTTCTTCAAAGCAATTACAAACGTGTAAACGCTTACTGTTCATTTCGCCTGTTGCGCTTGGCGACTTTCTCTACTTAAAAACGTTTTTAATCGCTTTAAAAAAGCAGTATAGCCATATTGAAATCGACATTTGGTTAGATGATATTCGTTGTAATAATGACAGCTGGCGCTTATCTCGAAGCAAAATATTACAACAATGGATGAACACTGAAGGTGCATTCACGTTAACTTATGGATGCACAGATTCACAAGCAGCAATGCATGGTCACATAGAACAAGCCAAGCTTCGTCATTATGACATTATATTTTGTCATTCAGTCAGTAAAAGTCGCCAATATTCGCATATCGCTCGCAGCATAAACGACAAAGCATTTATTGTGTCGAGTATCCCTAAAAGTGCTTCATTTGGCTGGCTAAACAAGATATTTTTTCGTCACTCAGATCATACTTTTATCTTAAATGAGAATAACTTACCTAAGGCACATCACATTACTGACAGATACAATATGATATTTAATGAGGTCTTGGGGCTAACATTATCGCCTGAGCAACTAATGCCAACGTTAACGATCCCTGAAGAAATTAATCCCATCACTCAGTCATGGTTAAACACCAAATTTAGCGATCTAAAAAAGCAAGGAAAACTTATATTTTTAAACCACTTATCTACCAATGCAAAGAAAGACTGGAAATTGTCGCAGTTATTTTCCTTGATTGAAAAAATATCAGAAATAGATCCGACACAACGTTTTATTATTAATGTCACTCAAGAAAATTTTGAATCGGTTTGTATTGAAACCCAAAAATTCACGGTTCAAAACAACTTACAAGTAGCTGTTTTCACGGTAAACGAACATTTTTTTGAGCTACCATCACTTATTGCACATTCTGATTTTGTTGTAACCGTTGATACAGCAATACTGCACTTTGCTTTTGCCGCTCACCGCCCATTACTGGCAATGATGCGCGAGAAAAAACCTTATTGGGCACCACCTGAAACAGAAATGTCTCACGTAATGTATGCTACTGAAGGCCGGGGATACATCGAAGACATCAGCGTTGATCGAGTATTCCAACAATATAAACAAATGAACTCTCGACGTTAAAGACTTAACACTAAGCAGAAAAAATTTGAATAGAAACAAGGTGAACGAATGAAGAAGGCTATTTTTACTCTCGCTATTGGCGATAACCCAATGTATCGCGCTGCAATTTCAAGCTTTAAAGCTTATGGAGAAAAAATTGGGGCTGATGTCATTGTTTCAGACCAACTTCATTATAAAATCCACGTACATAAGCCTAAGTTTGACTCGAGCCCCGCATGGTCTGAAAAGCTGTATATATCTGAAATACTTAAAGAGTATGATCGCGTTCTATATCTAGATGCGGATATTATCGTGACACCTTGGGCGCGTGATGTATTTGAGTTATATCCCGATCTTGATACCGTTTACATGTTTAATGAAGGGCGCCATCGGGATCGTAGTGAACAGGCAGAGCAAATCAACCATGTCTTAGGTGAAGTCGAGTGGCCTAAAGAAGACGGTAAAACCATTTATTACAACTCAGGAATGTTCCTAGTATCAAAAGAAACCGGTCTTTTTAATCAGGCCAGCATCGATGAAATGCAGGCTATTTGTAATCAAGTTAAGTTTTACGATCAAACCTACATTAACTATCTTATCAGAAGGGACAACATCAAAAGCGTAGGTGTTGAAGCTAACTTTAATCGTATGCAATTATTAGGTTACGATAATTATCAACAAGCGGACTTTATACATTATTCTGGTAGGGGTTATCGCCAAGAAGTTCCTATGAGAGAGCTAAAATACATCATAGATTACTGCAACATGTTTAAAGATAAGTTAACTAAAGAAGAAGTGCTTACGTATAAAAAGCAAGCATGGAACTGGTATATCCTTAAACAACACAGAAAAACAAAATTACCTATTCCACTGCTCAGTGCAATATTCGGCCTATTCCGCAGTAAATATAAATACTAAAACTCACGAAAAAATGAATGCCGTTCACTGAAAATGAATGGCATTCAAAGGCCTTTCGTTCATCAACCTTGAAAGATCAACAGGCCCTAAAAGTGCTAACGTTAAATACCTAACCATTGGCAGACTTTTGCTTTGACTCGCTTCCAGCCGACAGAAAAATCTTTAGCGAGTCGACTCTGGCCAACCTTATAGCGAATACCTCGATGGTAGCCAATGTGACGCATATAGCCTGTAGGGAAAATGGCCCCTTTGAAACCATGTTGATGGTAAACATCACTCATACTTGACTCGCCTTTCATTTCACCAACCGGTGCGATAAGCTGAAAATCTTTAGTCCGACGCAAACCAGGATTCAAGGTAAAACCATGCCAAAGTGGAGCCCCTGGCCTACGTTGATGGTTTCGCTGCATAATTTGGTAACATCGCCCCTGAGGATCTTTGCAATGAAATAACGCTGGCTCAATAGGGTGATCATTGGTGTCATCTTGTTCACGCAGCCACACAGTAACCACTTTTTCATCTGTGTCTAATACCTTAAATGAGTCTTCAATAAAGCCTTCACGGTAAAATTCCCAATCATCTTCACAATGAAAAATATACTCACTAGTCACTTGAGCATAAGCTCTATCAATGCTTTTCATTTGTCCCAACTGAGGGTCATTGTGTAATACTAAAAAATCAATCCCCTCAAACTTATTAATCACACTCATTAGCTTATCCACGTTATGGCTATCTTCAATAAGAATATATTGAGCGATTGGATAAGTATTAAACTTAAAGAAGCTGACTAATGTTTCTTCTAATAAGTCGAAACGATTACAGCTAGTGAGTACAAATGAGACACTTTTAATTTCCACATTTCACCTTACTTTGACGATTACCACGTCCAATACTTAGTCTAGCCTATGGAAGACGCTATATACACTTCAGACCAACGTTGTGTTTGTTATTTGCTAATGAGCCGCATCACTAACAATAAATTCATTAAATCGATTAACGACCTGTTCAATACTAATACGTTGCATTAAGTCGCCACCTTTAGCTCTAGCTCCCCAAGGTACAGGGCCAGTAAATTTATCTGCCATCACCCGATCATAAACACTCACTACGCGTTCTTGTGATAAATAAGGTCCAGTTCGTCCAGGGTTAGAATGAGCATACAAGCCAATCACTGGTGTACCTTGGGTGACAGCCATATGTAACGGTCCTGTGTCAGGTGCCAGTACAATTGTGGCTTGTTTTAGCACAGAAAGCAGCTGGGTCAATGATGTTTTACCGACTTGGTTACCTAATGTCTGTTGGCTATGGGATTGAATCTCATCCGCTAAGTGTTTTTCTAATACCGTTGGGCCACCACACAACATCACTCTATAACCACGTGATATTGCATAATCAGCCACTGCAGCATATCGCTCTGGTAGCCAATTGCGTTCGGCTTTACTGGCTGCAGCACAAATCACTAACACCTTACCATCTCCTACCAGCTGTTTAGCAAAGTCGGTGTCGGCTTGTGGTACAGGAATATTCCAGCTTGGTGTTAAATCAGTTACCCCAATGGCTTTAGCAAACCCCATAAAACCGTCTAACACATGGGGTGTTTCTAAGGGGTCAACAGCATGATTGGTGACGAGCCACTGACCTTCTTTAGCTCTTGCCTTATCAAATCCGACTCTAACGCGTGCCTTGATCATTAGTGACGCAATGGTCGCGCGAAGTGCAACTTGCATATGCAGCAACACGTCAAAGCGCTGGCCTTGAAGATCGCGACGCAACTGAACATAGCTACGCCAGCCCTTGGACTTATCGAAAATAATAAACTGGATCCCAGGCAAATGCTTGAGTAATTGATATTCAACTTTACCAATAATCCACGTGATACTCAGGTCTGGATACTGTTTTTGAATTGCCTGCACCATTGCCACTGCGTGGCATACATCACCAATGGCAGACAAACGCAGTAAACATAATGACCGTATCGCACTAAAGTCAGCTTTCATTAATTATCCAATATGCGTAGGTGAAAGAATAAGGCTGTGAAGGCAAGTCGGTGATCTTAAGGTATAATGTTATTTCGATCCACAATCTAACCAATGCTATTGATAATTAGATGCAAATAAAAACCACTCAACTTGGCCATATCGCATGGTGTGAAACCATTGCTCAGCACTTAGCTCCGCAAGACTTCACTGTCGACATTTGGCGAGACAAAAATGCGATTGTAGGCCAGTCCAAAGGCCGTTACACAACATGGTTTGTTAAAACAGATAACCAGGACGCATCGCAAACATGGGTATTACGCCATTATTGGCGCGGTGGCATGATGGAAAAGTTCAGCCGTGATGCTTACCTATATCTCGGTCTGAAACGAACCCGTGCAGTGGCAGAGTTAGCAATCCTCGAGGTTTTGTATCAAGAAGGGTTTGCCGTTCCTCGCCCCATCGCGGCGAATGTTGAACGTTTTGGGTTGTGGTATCGAGCAGACATTATTATTGAGCATGTTACTGGGGCAAACGATCTAGTGGCTTACTTAAGCCATAATTCAATGACGGAGTCACAGTGGTATTTACTCGGTGAAACCATTGCCAAATTTCATCAGCGTGGGGTATATCACGCCGATTTAAATGCAAAAAACATCTTACTTGCACACGGAAAATTCTATTTGATTGATTTTGACCGAGGCGAGTTACGTACGCAACAGCCAAAGTGGCAACAAGCGAACCTAGACCGTTTACTACGTTCTTTTAACAAAGAACACGCGAAACATGCGGCCCTGCAATTTAGTCAACATCATTGGCAGCAATTACTTGCTGGCTACCTAAGTGTAAACCCAATCTAAAGTAAATACTTGCATTCGATGATGATAAAAATAGACGCTAACCACGTCTATTTTTATATGCCTAATTAACTCATTAACTCATTAATCAACGTAAACTGCTTTACTAATGCACCACGATTTTGTTCAACCACAGCCAAAGCCGACTTAGATGCTGATTGGTACATATTGTCGTCGATAAATTTATTCTGTAATTCTTGCGCTAATTCATCTGCAGAACGAATACAAGTTAATGCACCCGCATCTGCAAGTAATTGAGTAATTTCAGCAAAATCCCAATGATTTGGCCCAACATATATCGGTAACCCCATGGCAGCAGGTTCAAGTGGATTATGCCCACCATTATTAATTAGTGTCCCGCCAACAAATGCTTGATCCGCAGCGCCATATAACATCACTAACTCTCCCATGGTGTCACCAAGTAATACCTGGGTTTGGCTATTAACCTCATCATTCATACTGCGTCTCGCTAACGTCAATCCAGACTGGGTGACAGTAATAGCCGCTAAATTAAATTGTTCGGGGTGTCGTGGCACCATAATTAATAATGCATCCGGAAAATGATTTAACAGTTGTTTATGGGCGTTCAACATTGCCTCAAACTCACCAGGGTGAACACTGCCAGCAGCCCAAATAGGCGAATTAACACGCTGCCATTTAACACGAAGCGTATTAGCTTGCTGTTTTTTAATTGGATCAATTGTGAGATCAAACTTTACACTTCCACACACATGTATGCAGTGAGCTGCCACACCTAAATCAACAAACCGTTTTGCTTCAAACTGAGTTTGAACGGTAATCAAATTGAGTTTATTGAGCATAGGCACTATCAAACGACGCTTTTTAGCATATTGGTCAGCAGATTTTTGCGACAAACGCGCATTAGCCAAGATCAGAGTCACTTGTTGCCGCTGCGCAAAGTGTACCAAGTTTGGCCATAACTCGGTCTCCATAATAATGCACACTTTGGGCTGTAATTGACGTAAAAACCCTTTCACTGCATAAGAGAAGTCGAATGGTAGATAGCAATGCTGTACTGTATCGCCAAATGCTTTAACCACTTCAGCAGACCCCGTTGGGCTGGTTGTCGTCACCGTAAATGCATAATCGGGATGCGCGGCCATAAGCTGTTTAATCAACGGAATAGCTGCCAGCGTTTCTCCCATAGAAACACTGTGGATCAGCACATCCGTTTGCTTTAATTTTGCAAAACCAAAACGTTCAGACCAACGACGGCGATAGTCGACACTTTTTATCGCTCTAAACGCGAGGTAAAGTACAACCAGCGGAAACAACAAATATAGAAACAAAGAATAAACAATACGGTTCATGTAAGATGGGTCATCGATTTTTGCTTGTCAGATAAACACAATGTTAACATACTCATATTGAGTCAGCTTAACGAATTATTTGAGCGACAATAAGCTAATAATGAATATGGAAATCACATGAAAACCCGCGATAAAATCATTTTTGCCAGCTTAGAACTGTTCAATGAACACAGTGAACGTAGCATTACCACTAACCATATTGCTGCTCATTTAGGGATTAGCCCGGGTAACTTGTATTATCATTTCCGCAATAAAGAAGACATCATTAATTCTATCTTTGGTTTATATGAAAGTCATTTAGAATCAGGTTTTAAAGCCTATGACGATGTTCCTATTACCATTGAATTATTAATGGGCTACTTTGATGCGATGTTTTATACCTTATGGCAGTTTAGATTTTTGTATGCCAACTTAGCTGATATTTTAAGCCATGATGATGCATTGAAAAAACGCTACTTACATGCTCAGCAGCAAGTCCTTAACCGCTCAAGCGATATTTTACGCAAACTCAAAAAAGACGGCTTTTTAGACGTTGATGACAAAAAAGTCACCGCGCTTGCTGACACAATTAAAATGATGGTGAGTTTTTGGATAAGTTACCAATTAACGCAATCCAGCACATCAACCATCACTAAAGCCACACTATACGATGGATTATTGCGGGTGTTGATGATTTTTCAAGCCTATGAAACACCAGCGTCTTCCGCTACATTTAGCCGTTTAGAACAACATTACCTCGAAATAGCCAGTAAAGAACGCAGTGACGCTGTGTAATGTAACACCGCCTGCCCGCGAGTAACCTCAACAATTATATTGGTTATTCGCGGATTATTTTTAAGATTATTATCCACCTTTAACACCCCTCTACCAAATATGTTAATGATTAGTTTTTTTAATGTGAATTAGTCGATAGCCCTAAACTAACTCATGTTGGTCAGACGACTAAAAAAAACGCTGTAGAGCGGCAAAAATAAAGGTTAGAATGCCAATAACTCCAAAACACCCTGTCATTTATCGCGGTGTTTTACTGCGTGATTTGGATAAGCATAATAACCATATTTAGGAGAACACAGGTGGCATCTACCTCTTTTTACAACCGAATTAACCAGCAAATTACCGACGTTAAAGCCGATGGCTTATACAAAAGTGAGCGCGTTATTGCTTCCGCGCAACAGACTGCCATTGAAGTTAACAGTGAAAAAGTGATTAACTTCTGCGCCAATAACTATTTAGGTTTAGCCAATCACTCTGAACTTATCAAAGCAGCAAAAGCGGGTTTAGACAGTCACGGTTTTGGTATGGCATCTGTACGATTCATTTGTGGTACTCAAGACATCCATAAACAATTAGAAGCTAGCTTAAGTGCATTTTTAGGAATGGAAGATACTATTTTGTACTCGTCTTGCTTCGATGCAAATGCTGGTTTATTTGAAACCCTATTAGATGCTGAAGACGCGATTGTGTCCGATGCTCTTAACCATGCATCAATCATTGATGGAGTGCGTTTATGTAAGGCTAAGCGTTTTCGCTATGCCAACAACGACATGGCCGATCTAGAAGTCCAACTTATTGCAGCCCAAGCTGCGGGGGCACGCAATATTTTAATCGCCACTGACGGTGTCTTTTCAATGGACGGCGTAATTGCCAACCTAAAAGGCGTATGTGATCTCGCTGATAAGTACGGCGCATTGGTGATGGTTGATGACTCTCATGCTGTAGGCTTTATCGGACAAAATGGTCGTGGAACCCATGAATACTGCAACGTAATGGACAGAGTCGATATTATTACCGGTACATTAGGTAAAGCATTAGGCGGGGCATCGGGTGGTTTTACTGCGGCAAAAAAAGAAGTCGTTGAATGGTTACGCCAGCGCTCTCGCCCTTACCTGTTTTCAAATTCATTAGCGCCTTCTATTGTGAGTGCATCTATTCGTGTGCTCGAGATGCTAAAAACGGGACAAGACTTGCGTGAAGCCGTGTGGGAAAACAGTCGTTATTTCCGTGAACAAATGTCTGCTGCTGGTTTTACTCTAGGTGGTGCTGACCATGCCATTATTCCCGTCATGATTGGCGATGCTAAATTGGCAGGCGAATTTGCCAACCGTTTATTGCAAGAACATATATACGTGGTTGGTTTCTCGTTCCCAGTGGTACCGAAAGGCCAAGCGCGTATTCGTACACAAATGTCAGCGGCGCACACTCGCGAGCAACTTGATCATGCGATTACTGCCTTTACCCGTATTGGCAAAGAAATGGGCATTATCTAATCTAGCTTGGTTGATACAAGCATAGGTTAATCAAAGCATTGCGTAATCATCGCTCAAGTCAATGATAGCTCAGACGACAAATAGGTCAGCAACATGAAAGCGTTAAGTAAGTTAAAGCCTGAAGAAGGTATCTGGATGGTCGATGCACCAAAACCAGAAATGGGTCACAATGATCTATTAATCAAAATCCGTAAAACCGCCATTTGCGGTACTGACGTGCATATTTACAACTGGGACGAATGGTCACAGAAAACCATTCCAGTGCCTATGATTGCCGGCCATGAATATGTCGGTGAAGTGGTCGATATGGGTCAGGAAGTTCGTGGATTTAGTGTCGGCGATCGCGTATCTGGAGAAGGTCACATTACTTGTGGTCATTGCCGTAATTGTCGTGCGGGTCGTACTCATTTATGCCGTAACACTTCTGGTGTAGGTGTAAACCGTGATGGTGCTTTTGCCGAATACTTGGTAATACCAGCGTTTAATGCTTTTAAAATCCCAGCCGATATCCCTGATGATTTGGCCGCAATATTTGACCCCTTTGGCAATGCTGTACATACCGCGTTATCGTTTGATTTAGTCGGTGAAGACGTATTGATTACGGGTGCTGGTCCTATTGGTATTATGGCAGCGGCAGTGTGCAAACATGTTGGCGCTCGCCATGTAGTGATTACTGATGTAAACGAATACCGACTTGACCTGGCCCGAAAAATGGGTGCTACCCGCGCGGTAAATGTTGCAACAGATAACCTGA
Source organism: Shewanella sp. A22 (assembly GCF_053850585.1). Lineage (NCBI taxonomy): Bacteria > Pseudomonadati > Pseudomonadota > Gammaproteobacteria > Alteromonadales > Shewanellaceae > Shewanella > Shewanella sp. A22. The sequence continues at coordinate 11,121 of NZ_JBSQBN010000059.1, read as the reverse complement.
AAGATGTCATGAAAGAGCTTGGCATGACAGAAGGCTTCGACGTTGGTTTGGAAATGTCGGGCGTACCATCTGCATTTCACGCAATGTTAGACACCATGAATCACGGCGGAAAAATAGCTATGCTAGGCATTCCTGGTGGAGAAATGGCCATTGACTGGAGCAAAATAATTTTTAAAGGTTTGATCATTAAAGGCATTTATGGCCGAGAAATGTTTGAAACTTGGTACAAAATGGCCAGTTTGATCCAATCGGGTTTAGATTTATCACCTATCATTACACACCATTTCTCTATCGATGATTTTCAGAAAGGCTTTGATGCGATGCGCTCAGGGCAGTCAGGTAAGGTTATCTTAAACTGGAAGTAATCTTCCACATTTAAGTCATTCCCACATACAAGGGGTTGTATTTATACAACCCCTTGTTGCAAACTGGCGCTAAACACATCGCTATTAGTACACTTTATAGGTAATACCATGTCTGGTTTTAAACATTTGTCTGTTAATGAATTAATTCATATGTCTGACGCATCAAATGAAGTGCAAGTTGTTGATATTCGTGATGCTGCCAGTTTTGCGGCTGGCCATATTCAGCATTCAATCAATTTGAATAATGAAAACTTAGCCCACTTTATTGCAGATGCCGATATGGACAAACCGCTTGTTGTAGTTTGTTATCACGGCATGAGCAGCCAAAGCGCTGCCAGTTATTTAGTCGAACAAGGGTTTGATGATGTATACAGCTTAGATGGTGGCTTCAGCGCTTGGAGCATTGCTCACTCATGATAGAAATAGGCCAACTCCCTAACGCACGTGCTGCGCAAGCATTTATTGACTACCTGAAAGGGTTAAATATTCAATGTCATGCCGTCACTCATGCCCAAGGGGTTAGCCTAGTGATCACTCATGCCGCCGATGAAAGCCAAGCCCGCCAAGAGTTAATTGAGTTTGCTAAAAATCCATACGATAGCAAATACTTACAAGCCTCTTGGGATAACGGTGCAACAAATACTAAATTTGATTATGGCCCTGGAGCGAAAGGATTAATTCAACAATTTAGGACAGGTGCAGGCCCACTGACATTAGTATGCTTTTTTGTTTGTGTTGCTGTATTTGCAGGCATGAACCTAGGTTTTGCCGATGCCATCTACAATAAATTATCCTTTTTTAGTGCGGTTACAGACAGCGATTTAAACCAAGTATGGCGGGTATTCACGCCAAGCTTAATGCACTTTTCTGCTATGCATATCATCTTTAATTTACTGTGGTGGTGGTATTTAGGCGGAAAAATTGAAACCAACTTAGGTACTCGGCCATTATTATTTTTATTAATTGTGGCAGGTACTTTGCCAAATATTGTGCAATTCTACATAAGTGGACCAAATTTTGGCGGGCTGTCTGGTGTGGTATACGCGGTAGTGGGTTACACGTGGCTAATGGGCATTCGCAAACCAGATTGTGGTATTAATTTACCGCAATCTTACATGGGATTTATGCTCATTTGGTTAGTCCTCGGCTTTACAGATGTATTAGGAATGCCTATTGCAAATGGTGCCCATATTGCGGGGCTCTGCGTTGGCCTTGCTCAAGCATTATTTGATAGCAGAAAGTCATCTGTGAACACTTAGTTTATCGCTAACGACAACGCCATCCATGATGGTGTTGTCGGTTATAAAATCAGTCTTTTTTTATATCCGCATCTAATACCAATCCGCATTAGAGTTTGCTCTTTTAGCGAAAATTATCAGTGAGGTATTCGAGACAGCCTTTTGAAGACATAGCCGTTCTCGGCAACTGCTCCTGCGTTGCTCTACCTCCAGCATCCATGCAGTTGTACGTTAAGAAAGGCTAATAAGGAAGACCACGCTGATAAATTCGCCCTTCGGGGCTGTGTCACAACCCCCATTCTGCTTCAAATGACTGTGATGTAGAAGACTACACCTACAGTCATTTTCATTGTACTGGGCCTAGTGACGCAGCCAAAATAGATCATATTCTAATCAGGATTGGTATAAACCATGTCGAGCACTTTTTTAACTAACTTCTCAATGCCAATATGCGCCTCTAAAATCGATGTAGCTAGCATATAAGCTGGCGTACTGACAATTTTATTCACTTCATCAACCACAATATCTTCAACTTGCGCATTCCTATGTATACCACCCATTTCGTTAAATGCATGAGCCGTCTCTGAATCGGTGCCAATTGTACCAGTCGCTCCTTTACCATAAATATGAGGGATCATTATTGGAGAGATACATACAAAACCGACAGGCTTATGAGCTAAAGAAAATTCACGAATAAAGCGCTCTACAATAGGCTGGATATCGCAATCGCTACCTGTGGTGGCAAAATTAGATAAGTTTTTAGCAGCACCAAAACCACCTGGGATAACTAAGCCATCAAACTCACTAACCTCTAACATACTCGCATTAAGCACCTCACCACGAGCGATCCGCGCGGACTCAACTAACACATTACGAGTTTCGTCTACGACAACTTCACCAGTAAGATGATTAACCACATGCATTTGAGGAATATCTGGCGCAAAACATTGGTATTGAGCACCTGCTCGCGTTATCGCCAACAAGGTCAATACCGCTTCGTGAATTTCAGTTCCATCAAAAACACCACAGCCACTCAATAAAACGGCAATTTTTTTCATGTCACTCCCCTTCAATTTTTAATTGGTTATGTAAAATTTACAACAAAAAGCCAACAAAATGGTTGATCTGATTAAAAATCGTGCTAACTTAGTACCTCGAATTTAGTGGATGCGTTTTTTTTCACCATAAATCATCACTAAATTTCATTGTGGCTTAACTGACATCAATAAAAAAGTCCACAAATTAGTAATATTTATTAAAATTAATATTCAGCTCACAAAAATAAATATAAACCATAAAATTCAACAAGTTACTGATTTCGTTTCAAGCCGTAAGAAAATCTACTCAACAACGTTGATTATTTCACTCACAGACTTATCCACAGGCTATGAGTCATTTGGTGTGGCTGATTTTTCACTAAACGATAAAATTCCTTTCTAAACCACAGTAAGTGCCAGACACCTCTTTAATTAAGGGCTTAACAGCCAATTTAGGATAAATAACTGACAATATCATAAGCATCTTGAGGTGCTGTGGGTATAATGTCATCCTATAAGTCTCGCAAAATACTGAACACGAATATTAATTATGCCAATAATTCCCAATAATCCACTCATCCTTGTTGATGGATCATCTTATCTTTATCGCGCTTATTATGCTCCGCCTCATTTAACCAATTCAAAAGGTGAAGCAACGGGCGCGGTTTATGGTGTTGTTAATATGCTTCGCAGCCTATTGAGTCGTTACAGCCCAAGTCATATTGTGGTGGTTTTTGATGCTAAAGGTAAAACATTTCGCAACGACATGTACAGTGAGTACAAAGCACAACGCCCACCCATGCCAGACGATCTTCGCAGCCAAATTGAACCACTACACAACATCATTCAAGCAATGGGCTTACCACTAATTAGTATTCCCGGCGTTGAAGCAGACGATGTCATCGGTACCATAGCCCTTCAGGCGAGTAAAGAAGGTCGAGCAACATTAATCAGTACTGGCGATAAAGACATGGCACAACTGGTTAATGAACATGTCACGTTAATTAACACCATGACAGATACCATAATGGGCCCTGAAGAAGTTAAATCTAAATTTGGTGTCGCACCCGATCGTATTATTGACTTTTTAGCCTTAATGGGCGACAAAGCCGATAATATTCCGGGGTTACCTGGTGTCGGTGAAAAAACAGCCTTGGCGATGCTCACTGGGGTAGGCAGTGTTGCACAGCTACTTGCGGAGCCATACAGTGTGGTAGACGTGGGTTTTAGAGGTTCAAAAACAATGCCAGCTAAAATCATCGATAATGCCGACATGCTTAGACTGTCTTATGAACTTGCTACCATTAAAACCGATGTAGAATTAGAACAAGACTGGCATGAACTCAGCGTTAAACCACAAAATCGTGATGAATTAATTAAATACTATGGTGAAATGGAATTCAAACGTTGGTTAGCTGAAGTATTAGATAATAAACAACCTCATGGCACCATCAGCCAAGATAGCGATGAGGATATATCAGTATCGGCAACCATTGAAACTGAGTATGAAACGATCCTAACCATCGAAGTGCTCGATAAATGGATAGCGCAACTCAATAATGCAGAACTTATCGCCATTGACACGGAAACCACTAGCCTAAATTACATGGAAGCTGAGCTTGTTGGACTGTCGTTTGCAACCGAAGCAGGTAAAGCTGCCTATCTACCTTTAGCACATGATTACCTTGATGCACCGCAGCAAATAGATAAAGCCAGCGCACTTGAAAAACTGCGCCCCATCCTTGAAAGCAGCACACCTCAAAAAGTAGGTCAAAACCTCAAATATGATATGAGCATTTTAGCCAACGCAGGTATTACCCTCAAAGGTGTACGTTTTGATACCATGCTCGAATCTTATGTCTTTAATTCAGTCGCATCTCGCCACGACATGGATGGTTTAGCGCTAAAATATCTTGGCCATAAAAATATTAGTTTTGAGGATGTCGCGGGTAAAGGTGCAAAGCAGTTAACGTTTAATCAAGTTAATTTGGACATTGCAGGGCCGTACGCAGCTGAAGATGCAGACATTACTCTGCGTTTACATCAGCATTTATGGCCAAGGCTTGAAAAAGAACCAGAACTGGCCAATGTATTTAATGAATTAGAACTACCATTAATTCAAGTATTATCAGACGTTGAGCGCCAAGGCGTACTAATAGACTCAATGTTGCTTAGCCAGCAGAGTGCTGAGCTAGCCAAAAAGCTTGATGATTTAGAAAACAAAGCCTATGACATTGCAGAAGAAAAATTTAACTTAGCCTCTCCAAAACAGCTACAAACGCTATTTTTTGAAAAGCTCGGTTATCCAATAAAAAAGAAAACCCCAAAAGGGGCGCCATCAACATCAGAAGAAGTTTTGGTTGAACTCGCGCTCGACTACCCTTTACCTAAAGTTATCCTAGAGCATCGCAGTCTCGCAAAACTAAAGAGCACTTATACCGATAAACTGCCGCTTATGGTTAATGCCACTACGGGTAGAGTGCATACCAGCTATCACCAAGCTAATGCCGCCACCGGACGTTTATCATCAAGCGAGCCAAACTTACAAAATATTCCAATCCGTACTGAAGAAGGTCGCCGTATTCGTCAAGCCTTTATCGCCCCTGCTGGCCGTAAAATTTTGGCTGCCGATTACTCGCAAATTGAACTGAGGATCATGGCTCATTTGTCTCAAGATAAAGGCTTACTAACCGCCTTTGCGGAAGGTAAAGATATCCATAAAGCCACGGCAGCTGAAGTGTTTGGCGTACATTTTGAAGAAGTCACCACAGAGCAACGTCGTCGCGCTAAAGCGGTAAACTTTGGATTAATTTATGGTATGTCTGCGTTTGGTTTAGCCAAGCAGTTAGATATTCCACGTAACGAAGCACAAACTTATATCGACACTTATTTTGCTCGTTATCCTGGTGTACTCAAATACATGGAAGAAACACGAGCCGTTGCAGCTGAGTTAGGTTATGTATCTACATTATTCGGGCGTCGTTTATACCTACCTGAAATCAAAGACCGCAACGCCATGCGTCGTCAAGCAGCAGAACGCGCAGCAATTAACGCACCGATGCAAGGAACGGCTGCCGATATCATTAAAAAAGCCATGATTGCCATTCACGAGTGGATTAACCAACACACCAAAGGTGAAATTACACTAATAATGCAAGTACACGATGAATTGGTATTTGAAGTGGATGAAACCAAAGCAGAAGAACTCAAAATAAAAGTGTGCGATTTAATGGCACAAGCAGCATCACTCGACGTTACGCTACTTGCTGAAGCTGGCATTGGTGACAATTGGGATGAAGCCCATTAACGTCCCACATACTCACTAAGTACTTAGCACATCTAAAATGCCGTGTTCTTTTGAACGCGGCATTTTTCGTAAGTTCGGAGCACTTTTCTAACAAGGGAGAAAGATCTACCTTTAATGTAGCTGCTACAGTTGATCTCAACACCACAACAAATAATCGACATGATTAACATTTAAGCATTAATTTGAGGCTAAAATCACAGTTATTGTGTTTTAATATAAAAACAGTTTTTTATTTTAAGGCGAATGGGCTATGATATCAGTCGTAGGGTACAGAGGTTAAGATGTTCAATCTTAAAAACCTTTATTTCACTAGCAATAGTGACTAGCCAAATTCGGCGCCCCAGCAGCTCAGGTTGCTGGGGCTTTTTTTTGTTTTTTTTCGATTATAAATATATTTAGAGTAAATACTTTAACTGTACCCAAAAAGCAGTTATTCTATCGCCATTGAGGGTCATCAAATTGAGTTGATGGCACTTGAGTCTTGTTGAATTTAGCTTCTCCCCAAAAGAGCTAATTTTTATACCGATAGCCATATGGTTGTCGGTTTTTTTTATCTCAAAATTATGAACAAAAAAACCGACATAGATGTCGGCTCTTTAATGCTTAACAAGTTCTCTAACAAAAATTAATTTTGCTCGGCCTGTTCACGAAGTGCTATTTGCTCAGCCAACCATTCAGGATGACACCAGTCATTCAAAATACTTAATATTTTTGGTTTACCGGTCCCCTTTAGTGATGAAAAAGGTTCTATTTGCACTTTATCACCAAACTCAGCTAATGCTTGGCGCACTTCATTAACTGTTTTCATTTTAATGCTCTGTGTTAATTTATCTGACTTAGTCAGCAGCGCTAAAACAGGAATATTACTTAACACCGCCCATTGAATCATTTGCATGTCGAGATCTTTCAATGGATGACGAATGTCCATTAAGACCACCACACCACTTAAACAAGCCCGTTTCTGCAGATACTCACCCAGCGCCTCTTGCCATTTATTTTTTAACGCTAAGGGAACTTGTGCAAAACCATAACCGGGTAAATCGACTAAACGACGGTCTTCGTCCAACTGGAACACATTAATTAATTGAGTTCGCCCCGGTGTTTTACTGGTTCGAGCTAAACTTTTTTGCTCAGTCAGCGCATTTAACGCACTGGACTTACCGGCATTAGAGCGCCCAGCAAACGCAATCTCAACCCCGATATCCCCAGGAAGATATTGATCTAAATGCGCAATATCCGGTGCGCTGATTAAAAACTTAGCCCTACGGAAATCGATACGAGATTCTGTCACTCTTCACTCCAATTAAATTACTTCTAGTAAACGCATTACCATAAATTTTTAACAATTGCTTACTTTTCCACATTTTCGTGTAAAATATTAGCCTGATCACATTATATACCCAAGCAGTGCAGATATGTGTGATGTAGTCATAAATGATTTTGCCCTACTCGAGCAAAAGCAACTGCATTAAAACGCTTGGAAAACATTTTACCACGCTTGCGGGTCTTCCTAGTAAGCTCAGGACAATAAATTAACTAGAAGTTGGAACGCCATGAAAAAGTTAGCTCTTGCGCTGTCTGTAGTCGCCGCAATGTCATCATCAGCTATGGCTGAAGGTAATGCTGAAGTAGGCAAAACTAAAGCAATCGTATGTTCTGCCTGTCACGGTGTTGACGGCAATAGCATGATTGATATGTATCCGAAATTAGCAGGCCAACACCCTGAATATCTCGAAAAACAATTAAAAGAATTCCGCTCAGCGGCTAAAACCGGCGGTAAAGAGGGTCGCATGGACCCTATCATGATCGGTATGTCAATGGGATTGAGTGATGAAGACATTGCTGATATTTCAGCATTCTTCGCAAGCCAACAAAAAGTGGTTGCCGACGTTGTTGATGTCCCCGCGATTGGTGAAAAACTGTATAAGGGCGGTGATGCTGCTCGCGGTATTACCGCATGTGTTGCATGTCATGGGCCAGAAGGTAATGGCGCAGCTGCAGCGGGCTTCCCAGTCGTAGGTGGCCAACATGCAAATTATATCAAAATCCAGCTAAATAAATTCCGTGATGCAAGCCGTCACAACGATTTAAATGGCATGATGCAAGATGTCGCAAAAAAACTGTCTGATGCAGATATAGAAGCATTATCGAAATATATTTCAAGTATTAATAAATAACAGTCGATAATATTGGTTTAAAAAATGGGCTTTAAGCCCATTTTTTACCACCCAAAGTTAACGTTTACGTCAACTTCATACATTAATACTTGACAAGGTTCACACTTTTAGAGTTAAATACATCCCGTACCGAGATGAACCCAACTGCTTGTAACATAAATCTAATAACATCAAACAGGTTTCGGACTGATACATTTAAGATATAAGAATAAAGATAATTGATAATAATAATAATTTAAGACCACTCACTAATAACAATAACATGAGTCGAAATTTCAATTTGAAATTCAGGTCGTAAAATTTGTAAGGAATAGACCAGTTGGTCAACATGCTGTCTAGCACTGCCTTACACAACAGAGTGACTGAAAACCAGAGCATTATTTGAAGGATTCAAATAATGGCAAACATAGCTTATTGCTGAGGATGCATCTGTTGGAAGCTTAATCACTCGAAGGTAAAAAGTAACAAGGATGGTTAATTCATGTCATCGAAGACAATAGGGATAATGATGCGTCATTGATGACCATCTACGGAAGCTGTAGTCAGGACGGCAACAGAATATAAAAAAGTGTCATTGATGACCAATAACAACGAAAGCAGCATGGAAAGCAAAATAAATAAAGATCTGACCGGGATAGTCACATAGCAAGTACGGATACTTGGAATCAGAATATAGTGCACCAAGCACTGTTTTACGAGGTGGCAGTTTATACTGCCACCTTTTTTTATCTATTCTTTCAACAAAACTCATCACCTTTTACGAATGATTCAATAACGATTGGTATTTATTGTAATCGCTATATAATACAAATAGTTCATAGTTTACTAAGGTGTAACAGTCGTTAATGAGCCAATGTCCACTGTGTAGCCATCCTGCAGATTTTTTTGTTCAAGACAAAAAAAGAGCTTTCTACGCCTGCCCACAATGCAGCTTAGTTTTTGCCAGTCCCAACTCTCACGTTATGCCAAATGTAGAACGCCAGCGCTATGGTCGAGCCCAAAAAATAGTAAAGCAAAAACAACTGTCGCAATTTGTTTTACCTTTATTAAAGCAAATCTCACAACAAAAAACAGGTATGCTCCATGGATTAAACTTTGGCCGAGTGTTAGATCTGCAAAGCCAGCAAACCATTGCTGATGCAGGGCACCAAGTCAATCAATACGATCCTTTCTTCGCGGCAGATCAGTCTGTGCTAAAACAACGTTATGACTTTGTCTGTTGTTATCGTGTTTTTGAGCACTTTCGTCATCCTCACCGCGAATGGAGGCTACTCAACCAACTGATTAAACCAAGTGGTTGGTTGGCAATAAGCACGCCTTTGTTAACCGATAAAACAACGTTTGAAAAATGGCATTACAAAAATAATCCAACCCATGTAAGCTTTTATCAGCAAGTAACATTTGAATATTTGGCATTGAATAGTGATTTTGAGCTATTATTTGCATCGAAAGATCTGGTTTTGATGCAAAAATCATCAAAATCTGATATAAAGCGCATCCTTATTTAGTGCCTTGTAGAAATTGCTCTGCAAGGACGTGTTTAGAAAACCTAACGAGAACATCATGGCTCGCAGTAAAAAAACTCGCAAAGGCGGCGAAAATGGCCCTAAGTTTGCCCCTAGAGTAAAAAAAGTCGATCGCAATGCGGTCGATGGTAAAAAACCTGAAAAAGGCCGTAAATCTGGCAGCCGTCATAACGAAGCTTTACTAAAACAAGCCTCGGGTAACGATGCGACAGTAAAAAAAGATGCCCGTCATGGCAGTAAAAAGCCTGTGGCATTATCCATACCAGCATCAATCACTGAGCCATTATTGGTTAAGCCTAAGCAACCTAAACTGACTGATGAGCAAAAGTTATTAAAACTTGAAGAAGATCCAAGATTAAATAAATTGCTTGATCAACTTGAAGAAGGTCGTGATTTATCTGAAACAGATCAAAAATGGCTGGATGCTCAATTAGACAAACTCGAGCAGCTAATGCAGCGCTTAGGTCTAACAGATGGTGATGAATTGCCAAATCCAACGCCAAAGAAACAACTTACTGACGATGAACTTCTTCATCGCTTTGAGTCAGGTGCTGATGTTCTTAAAGATTATCAAAAAGAAGATTAAAGCACTTAATTGAACTGGATAAACTGGCGCATATTGCGCCAGTTTTGTATCCGTAAAAAACGTAACCTTAGCGCTGACTTTTAAGTTGAGGTAACACGTTAAGTTAGAATTTCTGCCTATTTCATGTCAAACAAGCCATTTGTTGCACCATTTAAAACAACAGGCTATTCGATAAATGTTTTTGTCTCGAGTTGAGGTAACCTAGTGTCTACAACCATTATCATCATTGCGTTAATCATTATTATTGCCCTTGCTGCCTATGCCACACACTTATTGTTAACTCTTAGACGACGCACCAAAGCCAATCAACAAGCACTGTTAGCTCGTCAAACTAAAGCAGCCGAACGTAGACAGCAAATCCTAACCGATATCCGCTACATTGCAGCAGCTATGCTAGAAGAACGCTGTGAGCTTTCTGAAGGGGTTGTTCGCATAGGTAAGTTATTTGATGCCTTATCGATGTCAGAACAAGTCACCAGCGACTTTCCAAACTTATTCACTCACTATGATGTCATTAGAAATCACCCGATCATGGAAGCACGTAAAGCGTTACCTAAACAACAACGAATGAAGCTTGATTTTGAGCGAATAAAGTCTGAAGCAGAGTTAGAACAAGCTATCTTAGAAGAAGCCAAAAGTATTGCTGAGTTTAGCAAGCCTACCACTCATTAAATAGATACAGACAATAACGTACAGCCGCATTTAAGATAACCTGTCGGTTAATTACAGCCTAACCATTTGCTAATTATACCAATCTCATTAAATATGTGATCTTTCAGCGGGAGTTCAAAGTGCTGTAGGCAAGGCAGATGATTGAAGCGAATAGTGATCCTCGGTAACAAGCTCCTGCGTTACTCTACCTCCAGCATCTGACAGCCATGGAGG
>NZ_JBSQBN010000058.1:0-28164 GCF_053850585.1 Shewanella sp. A22 | reverse complement strand
GATGCTGGAGGTAGAGTAACGCAGGAGCTTGTTACCGAGGATCACTATTCGCTTCAATCATCTGCCTTGCCTACAGCACTTTGAACTCCCGCTGAAAGATCACATATTTAATAGGATTGGTATTAAAGCAATGAGGCTGACATCATAGGGTATTGATAACAAGTTAACCGGCAGCGAAAGCAAATAATTGGCCGCGGCTTTTAATCTTGGTTTTTTTATAAATATTCTGAACGTGCATTTTGACGGTATTAACAGAAATTTTGAGCTCTTTGGCTATTTCTTCATTGGTTAATCCATGCAGTATGAGTGACAATACTTGCTGCTCTTTTTTGGTGGTGACAGCAAGGATTTTGGCGCGATTACCTGATGATGGAACCCGCTTTCTTTGGAGGATATATTTAGATACAGCTTTGGGATTAAAGCTAATGTCTCCGTCTTGTACTTTTTTGATGCTTTGTATTTGATGAGCGATAGCATCATCGGTACAAATGGCACCATGAAACCCCGATGAAATAAGGATAACTTCTAGTTCTACATTGAGAGCAGGACAAAATGCAATGTGCAAGTCGCTTTTAAATAACGCAGCAGATAAGTGATCTATGTCTTGTAGTGGGTTATGAAGATAATGCACCCAAATGGGGGGGCTATTTTCGGGAGTTAAAATAGTTGATAATTCTGATTGCCCATCGTTTGTATTGGTCTGAATTAGGTTAAATTCAAGCAGATTCGCGAGGTGTTGAAATTGTCCACAGAGGTGAACAGGAAAATCTACGATTAACAGGTTATTGCTGAACATGTCACATTCCTTGTTGAAAAAAACAGCGTCCGGTTGCTGTGGTGTTATATTTTACGGCTTGTTTGTGCCAATCATTGAAGAACATACATGGCAACGTTAGCAGTTATTATGTCAATATAATATCAATTATGCTTTTATTGATTAGCGTTTAGGCTTTCTAGAATGATTTGCTTTCCCTTTATTGGTCGTTGGCTTTTTAGGCTTGGAGCCTCGACCTTGCATAAAGTGTTCAGGGCCTTCAATTTTATCTCGTAGGCTTTGGATTGGCTTTTTCTTGGCTTTTTTAGGGGCATTTTTGGCCTCTGAAGATGAATGTTCAATTAACTTCATGAGTGTACTGAGCTCTTGTTCATCCAAATCGCGCCATTCTCCTACAGGTAGCCCTTTTAGCGAGACATTCATAATTGACTGTCGTTCTAGCTTGGTCACCTCAAAATTGAAATGTTCACACATTCGGCGAATTTGACGATTAAGGCCTTGAACTAAAATGATTTTAAATACGAATGTTGACACTTGTTCAACTTTACACTTTTTAGTAATAACGCCTAACATGGGGACGCCAGCTCGCATACCTTGTAGAAACGCTTCTGTGATTGGTTTATTAACCGTGACCACATACTCTTTGTCGTGATTGTTGCCTGCGCGGAGAATTTTATTGACTAAATCACCATTGCTGGTGAGAAAAATTAACCCTTGCGAATCTTTGTCTAAGCGACCTATGGGAAATATGCGTTCACTGTGGTTAACAAAATCGACAATATTATCGCGTTCGGTATTTTCTGTCGTACTCACAATACCGACAGGCTTGTTGAGCGCGATAAAGACTAAATCAGCTTCATCTCGCGGGGCAATATCTTGGCCGTTCACTTTAACTTTATCGCCAAATTCTACGCTGTCACCAATTTTGGCGCGCTTACCATTGATAAATACATTTCCTTGCTCAATGTAACGATCTGCTTCACGACGTGAGCAAATACCGCTTTCACTAATGTACTTATTTAAACGGGTTGCAGATTCACTCATGGAGGTTCCTTTATCAACATAAACACGCTGCGAAGGCAGGCTGGATCGGCGCAGATAATATCATAAAATAAATAGGCCTTTGAACTATTCTCGGTACGGTGATTTATTTATCACAAATTAAAGTCCATTTGAGTTGTGGCGTGCAGTTGTTGAGGCAACAGGTTTATGTCGGTTAATGTAGTTGTACTTTGTGCTAACTGTTGTTGCAGTAAATGGTATAAATCAACGGCTAATTGTGGCGCGTCGTGATTGTCTGGGGTGTGGATAAATAAATAGGGTTGTTTGTTTTGCGCTATCCATAAAGGGAGCTGTTTAAGCCAATTTTTAAAAAAGTGCTTATTAGCTTCAGCTTGTGGGTGACCAATAAAGCGTACAACGGGATTGTTAGCAGTGGCAATGGCGTGCACGGGGACTTTTGGCTTTTTTTGATGAGCATCGATCACCGCGGCTGTTGTTGGCGCGGCCGCAAACACAGGTCTTGTATCCATAATAATACGATTGCAGTTATTGTCGATGAGTAAGCGGTTTAATCTTTGCTCTGCTTCACCTTTAGCAAAAAAAGCACTATGACGCACTTCAACGCCATAGGTTAGCCCTTGTGGCACTTGCGTTAAAAACTGCGCTAATTGCGGCAAAGATTGTGGCCCAAAACTGGCGGGAAGTTGAATTTTCCACACTCCGGTTCGGTTCAGTAAAGGTCCCATGACATTAAAGAATTGTTGTAGAGCTGGCCCTGCATGCTGTAATTGTAATTCGTGGGTGATTTGCTTGGGCAGTTTAAAGGTAAACTTAAAATCGTCATGTGTTGCAGCATACCAATTTTGGACATTTTGCAACGACGGTGTGGCATAAAAAGTGGTGTTGCCTTCTACGGTATTAAATATTTCGGCATAACGTGCGAGCCGATTAGCTTTACTTGCACCATAGACTGTTTGTTGCCAGTGATTTTGAGACCACATAGCTAAGCCTAACCTTAGTGGGGGACCGCTTATTGTTGTTGAAGTGCTGTTGTCCAAAACAATCCTTAGGCTCGGGTAAATGTGCTTTTATATAAAAATATCAATACTGTGCTAATAAAGGCTGGATGACCGAAAAAGCAATATTTAGTTATTTTGTCTATATCTAATCGCTTTACCCATCTGATAAAATTATCATAATTAACCTTCACTCGGGTTAAGAAATGGGTGAAGGAAGGCAAAATAATACTATTCGGCCTATTTCATATCAATTAACAGTCAAATGGTGCGTTATTGTGATTTTATGCGTTAAATGGAGTGTTTGTGCCTAGTCCACATCCCGACAGTCAGTTTGATAATTATCGACCTAATACATCCCCCGTCAAGCCGACTCCGGTTCGTCGCAGTAAAGCGGGTTGGTTATTCATTGTATTATTGCTCGTAACGGCTTACCTCGTCGAGTTTGAGGTGCGGACATCGTATTATCAATCTTATTTTTTGCATCAGTATGCGACTAAGTTAACCTACAAATTACGTGATTATCGCAGCGATGCGGTGATTTACCCTAAATATGGCCCTTTTGACGACCGCCATGGATATAGCCAGCTTCCGCAAAAAATAGCCCGTTTAATTGAGCGTAATTATCAAATTACTCAACAAGTAGCATTTTCACCAATGTTGATGGATTATACCCAAGTTGGTTTTTTCCCGCCGTATCATGAAAAAGCTCAATCTGGTTTAGCAATTAAAGATTGCCGTGACATGACGGTTTTTGATTTCTCCTATCCTAAACGTGTTTATCAAGACCATGATAAAATTCCTGACCCAATCATAAACACTTTATTGTTTATCGAAAACCGTGAAATGTTAAGTCCAGAAGCTAAATACAACCCCGTTGTTGATTGGCCTCGATTTGTGTTGGCTGCAACGAGTCAGGTAGCGGGTATCTTTGGTGCTGATATGTCTAAAGCGGGGGGCAGCACCTTGGCAACCCAAATTGAAAAGTTTAGGCATTCTAACCATGGCTTAACCTTAAGTATTAAAGATAAGTTATTACAAATTGGTTCGGCCATTGTGCGAGTGTATCAACAAGGTGAAAGTACCCTTGGTGCTCGCCAACGTATCGTACAAGATTACCTCAACACAGTGCCATTATCATCGGCTCCTGGTTTTGGTGAAGTTCATGGTATTGGGGATGGACTATGGGCCTGGTTTAAAACAGATTTTAATCAAGCCAACCAATTACTCTTGAGCCGCCATACTCAGCAAAATGCTGCTGAGCGTGGCAAGGTATTTCGTCAAATCGTGGCCTTAATGATTGCTCAGCGTCGGCCATCGTATTACTTACTCCAAGGTCATGATGATTTAGCATCGTTAGTTGACAGTTATTTGCGTTTATTGGGTGGCGAAGGATTAATTGACACCCAATTAATGGTGTCATCACTTGAACAAACATTGCATTTCAACACTAACAAGTTAGCCACGGCTAACCTAAGCAATAATAAAGGGGTAAATGCGGTGCGGATCCGTACCGCAAGTATGTTGGGGTTAAGTTTGTTTGACCTCGATCGCTACGATTTATCGATCAACAGTACCTTTCATGGCGACTTACAACAGCAAGTTAGCGATTACTTACGTAGCTTAGCTCAGCCTAGTTCAGCTGAACGTATCGGCTTACTGGGGGAGCGTTTGTTGTCTGTGCAGCAGTTAGACAAGGTGCTTTATAGTTTTACTTTGTACGAAAGCACTGACAGTGCTAACCGTGTAAGGATTCAAACCGACAGTATTGATCAGCCGTTTGATATTAACGAAGGCAGTAAATTGGAGTTGGGCTCAACGGCTAAGTTACGTGTATTAGCCACTTACTTAGACATTATTGCCGAATTACAACAGCGCTTTTCAGCAATGACAGTCGCTGATTTACGCCAAGTGGATGTGGAGCGCAAAGACCATATTACTCGTTGGGTTGTCGATTATTTGATTACCACCCGAGACCGAAATTTAACCCGGATGTTGGATGCGGCCTTACAGCGTGAATATTCGGCTTCGCCAGAAGAGCGTTTTTTCACTGGTGGTGGCTTGCATGTATTTAACAATTTTAATAAAAAAGAAAACACTCGGGTACCAACCTTATACCAAGCATTGCAAGAGTCTATAAACTTGCCCTTTGTGCGATTAATGCAAGACATTGTTAGTTACAGTAGTAGTTATAACAGTGAAGGCAGTGTGTCGCAGTTATTACGTAACGACAAAGATCCGCGCCGAGAAGAATACCTAAAAGCCTTTGCTAAACGAGAGGGGAGTTCGTTTGTAAAACGTTTTTATCGCAAATATCGTCAGCTTACACCAGAGCAACGTCTTGAGGTGTTATTTGATGGTATTCAGCAACAAGAGCATAAACTAACGGCAGTTTATCGTTATTTAAAACCTTACGATGGTGCCCGTGAGTTAAAAGCTTTTTTAACTCAGCGATTACCGGCAAAAGCGTTTTCCGACAAACAGATTAATTTGCTGTACAGCAAATATGGCGAAGAAAAATTTACTTTAGCTGATCAAGGATATATTGCCCGAGTGCATCCGTTAGAACTGTGGGTATTACGCTATTTGAATGACTATCCAGAAACGGGCCTCACCCAAGTATTAGAAGATGCGCAGCCGCAGTTGCAAGAAGTGTATCGCTGGCTGTTTAGAACGCGATATCAAAATGCACGAGATGTGCGTATTCAAGTGATGCTAGAAGTGGAAGCTTTTTTAAGTATTCATCAGCGTTGGGTGAGAATGGGTTATCCGTTTGAATATATGGTGCCATCTTTAGGGTCTGCGTTAGGCAGCTCGGGCGACAGACCTGCAGCATTAGCAGAGTTAATGGGTATTATTCAAAATGATGGCTATCGTTACCCCACCGTGAGAATTGATGAACTGCAGTTTGCTAAAGACACCCCCTATGAGGTGACATTGGCCAATAACAAGCAGACGGTTATGCGGGTGATGCATCAAGAAGTTGCTCGAGCACTCAAACGGGCGCTCGCAAATGTGGTTGAAAATGGCACCGCGAGAAGGCTCAAAGGTAGCTTGGTTGATAGTAATGGTCAAATGATTGTTATGGGCGGTAAAACTGGCACCGGTGACAACCGCATTGCGACTGAGATCCGTAATGGTCGCAAAGTGTCTTCAACGGCCATAAACCGTACCGCAACGTTTGTGTTCTATTTAGGCGATCATCATTTCGGAACCCTAACGGCGTTTGTGCCAGGAGAAAAAGCTGATGACTTTAGCTTTACTTCAGCACTGCCATTACAAGTACTTAAAGGCATGATGCCGATTTTATCACCGATGATCAATCAACAAGAGCAGTGTCAAACTGGTTTATAGAGGCTTAATTGAGCTTGCTGCAATAAATAACAAGCCCATGCTATAAAGCATGGGCTTTTTGTATGAGCTAACATGGTATTAAACGCTAAAAAGACTGAGCATGACAATAACATGGCATATCACAGCGGCACTGGTTAAAATTGTACGCAATGTGAGATAGCTGGTGGAGGTTGATAATTGCTTGGCTTTAAATTCAATATATAATAAATACAGATAACCACTTGCTAGCAGAATAAGTGCAGATAGCGCGAACGGCGTTAACAGTGCTATCCAGCTTGCTAGTGCAATGATATTGCTGATAATAAGTAATTTAGCGATATTATCATCTAAAGTTAATATGACCGCTTTACCCCATAAAGTTCCGGCAATAAAACTGAGTATTACGGCACTGTAACTGACAAATCCCAACATAGTATGCTCGGGCGCTAATAAACTGTGATTAAATGCCAACACACTGAGAACAATAAAAGGTAATAAGCCTGCAAAACCTAACCATTGCCACGTTTTAATGCTATTCATCCTAAACCCCTTAATGTATGTGGATACCATTTGCTGCAAAAACAACCTTGAAAGCTCAACAGGCCTTAGAGAATAAATATTTATCAAACAGGCTTTGTTTCGCTATCTGTGTGGTATCGACTTACAATAGGCCAATCATTGAGGCATTAACATGCCTTATTAGTGAAACTCATGGTAAGTTTGATATTACATATATGAAACAAAAACGTTTTTAACGATTTATCCCATCTCTTATCCAGAATTGATGTTATCTATAATATAAATGATCTTGGTGACACAACATAGAAAAGGCGAACCCGAAATGAATATTTCTCTTCAACCGATTACTGAAGCAGATTTAGATATATTATTTGAATTTGAAAACGACCCGATAGCAAATAAAATGGCTGACTTTCCGGCACGTAAACGTAAAGCTTTTAACCAACATTGGCAGCAAAAAATATTGGCTAATGAAAAGGCTACGGCACAAGGGATTTGGCTTGATGATGTTCTAGTGGGAAATGTTGTCTCGTGGATTAATAGTGATTCAGCAGCAAAGTCTGATCCCCATATGCGTTTAATTGGGTATTGGATCGGACAAGAATATTGGGGGAAGGGCATTGCAACCAAAGCCGTCGAAATGTTTTTACAACAATTTATTTCTAGTCCAGTTTTTGCTTATATTGATAAACAGAACCAAGCTTCATTGGCGGTGGCGTATTCAAATGGTTTTTTCGACGTCACAGCTCAGTATCCGCAACTTATCAGTAAAGACAATTTACGTTTATTCAGACGTGGTAACGTTTAATTATCAAATTAATTAATGATTTCCGCCGCCACATCCACCGCAACAACTGCCACCATTAACTTGTTTTTTTGCCGTATTGTCAGCCTTAGATACTTTCGTTTCTGTTACATTAGTATCTTGGGCTTTAGGTGCCACATTGCTAATTGGTTCAGCTTGCTTGGCGGGTTTGAAAATACCGCTAATTGAAAAACTCATGGTGATACCTCGTGGTGGGATCTGGTTGTTGACTTTCGAAATGAATTTAAACATGCTTTTTATTTGCATGTAATAATTGTATAAGTCTTACTTTTTTAGTCAAGTATTATCTAATGGCATGCTTAAGATGTGTAGGGTGTAACCTTTCGCAGGTGTGTTAACGAACAATATTCCAGCCTATAGCTTTTGTTTTAATCTGAATGGGCGTGATAAACTGCGCTCCCACCGGTTTGGAGCTTTTATGTCCTTTACAGATTTATCGTTACATTCTATTTTGACGGATCGCTTAGCTGAATTAAATTATCAGCAACCTACACCGATCCAATTACAGGCGATACCGATCATTTTAAGCGGTAAGGATGTTATGGCAGGTGCGCAAACCGGTACCGGTAAAACGGCTGCCTTTGTGTTACCGATATTGCACCATATATTGACTCATACAGACAATTTAACAGTACAGCCAAATGCTCAACAGATGCATTCGCCCCCGATCACCGCACTAGTATTAGTCCCAACGCGAGAGTTAGCTCAACAAGTTCACCACAGTATCGAGCAATACGCTAAGGGCAGTTCTGTTAGTTGTGTGATGGTTTACGGCGGAGTGAGCATTGGTGCTCAAATACAGCAATTGGCTGCAGGTACCAATATTCTCGTCGCAACGCCTGGGCGTTTATTAGATTTAATACGTAAGCGCGCGCTGTCATTGTCGCAGTTAACTCACTTGGTATTTGATGAAGCCGATCGCATGCTGGATATGGGCTTTAAAGATGAAATTGTCGAAGTGCTCAAACGTTTACCAAGCATAAGGCAGACGCTGTTATTTTCAGCCACCTTAGATGACCGAATGCTAAGTTTTAGCCGTCGTTTATTACGTTCGCCGAAAGTGATTGAAGTGGCTTTACGCAATACGACAGCAAGTACAATTATCGAGCGGGTATTTAATGTTGATGCTAACCGCAAGTGCGCCATGCTGTGCCACCTCATTTCCACCGA
This sequence comes from Shewanella sp. A22, assembly GCF_053850585.1. Taxonomy (NCBI): domain Bacteria; kingdom Pseudomonadati; phylum Pseudomonadota; class Gammaproteobacteria; order Alteromonadales; family Shewanellaceae; genus Shewanella; species Shewanella sp. A22. Next base: position 19,523 of record NZ_JBSQBN010000058.1, on the reverse strand, counting down.
AAAATGGCAGCAAAGCTTGATATTTAGTCGTACTAAACAAGGTGCTGATGCATTGGTTAAACAAATGCAGCAGGCTGGTGTGGCTGCTGAGTCATTTCATGCAGACTTATCACAAGCAGTACGGGAGCAAGTTTTATCAGCCTTTAAAGCGGGTGATGTTACCGCATTGGTGGCCACCGATGTTGCTGCTAGGGGGTTAGACATTAACGAATTACATTATGTCGTTAATATGGAATTACCATTTCAAATTGAAGACTATGTACACCGAATTGGTCGAACAGGCAGAGCGGGTAAAACGGGCCAGGCAATTACGTTACTGAGCGTGGATGATGAACCGTTACTGACTAAGCTGGAAGCTTTTTTAGATCGACGCTTACCACAACAGTGGTTGCCTGGATTTGAGCCAAACCTTGACATAATCGCTCCTGTTACTCGTAAAACAACTAAATCTGCATTAAAACAACAAGCACGTAAAAAGGCGTTAAAAGCGTCATCCTCTCGGGCTAAAAAACGCTAAAAAGTTATTCATCGGAACGTATTTTGGGTGGCATTTGTCTTATAAATGCCACATTTTTGTCATGCTTTTTGAACCTTGTTGTCATATTTGGTGCTTATCCTCATTTGCGAATAATTATACCTATAGACCTATTTTAGATCCGTTAATTTGTGAGCACATTTAAGGAAAACTTATGAGCAAGGCGACATTTGATCCAACTCGTTTTAACAACAGCAAAAATACCCCTTTCAATGAAGTGATGGATAACCATCTATCACGTCGTAATTTTGTTAAGCGTGGCCTAGGGCTTAGTGCGATGACAGCGTTTGGCGGATTCGGATTAAGCGCTTGTGGTTCTGATAATGATACCGCTGCAGAAACGCCAATAACACCGCCTACAACGACTACGCCAACAGCACCCACAACGAGTTCTGCTGTATTAGGTTTTGAGTCAATTGCCGGTTCTAAAACCGATGCTGTGGCGATTCCTGCTGGATATTCCGCTTATGTTTTAGCACCTTGGGGAACCCCCTTAAATTCGAAAGCTGCGGCATGGAAAGCCGATGGCAGCAATACTGCTATCGATCAGGAAAACTCAGTAGGAATGCACCATGATGGTATGCACTTCTTCCCGCTGAATGATTCGGCAGATGATGGCTTATTGTGTATTAACCACGAATACATTGACCAAAACGCTTTACACCCAACAGGCCCAACCTATGACGCTGATGGAAAGCGCAATGTTATTGATGAAATCCGTAAAGAAATCAACGCACACGGTATTTCAGTTGTGCGTATTAAATTAGTTTCTGGACTATGGCAAGTTGTCGAAAACGACAGTCATAACCGTCGTTTTACCGGTGCAACAGTGATGGATATTGCAGGCCCTTTAGCGTATAGCTCATACTTGGAAACGCGTTACTCGCCAGATGGGAGCCAAGCACGTGGCACCTTAAATAACTGCGGTAATGGATATACACCTTGGGGCACTTATCTAACGTGTGAAGAAAACTGGCCGGGTTACTTTGTCAATAAAGGCACTTTAACAGAGGAGCAAGCCCGCATTGGAATTTCGACTTCTGACACTCGTTACGGTTGGACCCATCTTGCAGGTAATGACGATGAGCGGTTAGACGAATTTGCCCGTTTTGATGTAACGCCAACTGGTTCAAGTGCTGCTAACGATTACCGTAACGAAGCTAATGGCCACGGTTATATTGTTGAAATTGATCCATATAATCCCAACTCGCGCGCCATTAAGCGTACTGCATTAGGTCGCTTCCGCCACGAGGGGTGCGCCTTTGGTAAACTTGAAGCAGGTAAACCAATTACATTTTATTCAGGCCATGATTCACGTTTTGAATACCTGTATAAATATGTTTCAGATGCCGTATGGGATCCTGCTGATGCTAATAGCACTAATCGTTTAACCGTTGGTGATAAGTACATGAATGCAGGAACGTTATATGCAGCAAAATTCAGTGAAGACGGTGTGGGTGAATGGTTACCATTAACATTAGATGGCGTGACAACTGAAGGTAAAACATTAGCAGATACCTTTGACTCACAAGCCGCGATTATATTAAATACTGCTGGCGCTGCAGACTTAGTGGGTGCAACACCCATGGATCGTCCAGAGTGGACAACCGTTGATCCATTTACAGGTACTGTATACCTAACGTTAACCAACAACAGTAAACGTACCGACAGCACCAACCCTGCTAACCCACGTTTAAATAACAATTTTGGTCATATTATCCGTTGGGATGAAGGTGATGCAGCAACTGAATTTAACTGGGATATCTTTATATTTGGTTCACCTGCAGATGGTGATGCTGAAACAAATTTATCAGGCTTAACTGACTTAAACCAGTTTGCGAGTCCAGACGGTTTAGCCTTCGATCAACGTGGTATTTTGTGGGTGCAAACCGACAATGGAGCCTCTGAAGTCACCGAAGAAACCAATGACCAAATGTTGGCGATTGTACCATCAACAATGGTGGATGCAGACGGTAACCAACAAGTCGTCACGGCTGAAAATCAAACTCAGCTTAAGCGTTTCTTTGTGGGTCCTAACGGCTGTGAAGTGACTGGTTTTGCCATGTCTCCAGATTACACCACCATTTTTGCTAATATACAGCATCCTGGCAATTGGCCATACTCAGATAGAGCGGACGAAGAAACACCGGCAGGCACAACAGTTCGTCCACGAGCTGCCACAGTGATGATCCGTAAAGATGACGGCGGTGAAATCGGTGTTTAATAACAGTCGTTATCTCTAGACATTATGACCCTTTGCGTTAGTCTTTTGTTTCGGCTTTAAACATCTTCATCAACCCTGATAGACTTGTTTTATCAGGGTTTTATTTTTAAAAGATTGATATTATTATGAATAATTTATTTATAAAATAAGGACAGCCATGCTAAATGGAATTCATCATGTTGCTATTATCTGTGCCGATTATCCTCGTTCAAAAGCATTTTATACGCAGGTGCTAGGGTTAACGATAATTGCTGAACATTATCGCCAAACTCGTGACTCTTATAAACTCGACTTAGTCTTACCTGATGGCAGTCAAATTGAGCTCTTTTCTTTTAATGGTGCGCCGGCTAGACCGAGTTACCCTGAAGCACAAGGCTTGCGGCATTTAGCGTTTCGCGTTAATGATATCGATGTTGTCGTGGCTCATTTACAGCAGCACAATATCTCGGTCGAGCCAGTTCGTATTGATGAGTATACCGGCAAGCAATACACCTTTTTTAGCGATCCAGACGGCCTACCGTTGGAGCTTTATCAAACTGGCTAACCTGAGCCATAGACCATAGACTTTGCGATATGGTAATCAATCATTGTGAGATGCCATAAGCGACAACCTCGGGTCAGTAAAAAATACCTATTCGGTATGACATTGATAACTGTCGTAGTTCCTCCTTCCTTAATTAACCGTTTTTCATAACGATAAAGTTAAGTATTGCCACTTATTTATATAGATCCCCATGTCACGAAAACAACCAATACTTTTGCTAATGATAACGATTTGTGTTTGCGTTGTTTGTTTCATTTATGTAAAGTGCATCACATAAATAGAGTTTAATTAACACTTACATTAACAATAGGATGATGTTAGGCATGAAATCGAATAATTACGGTAAATTGTCATTAGGTGCTCAGGCTGTTGCAGCTGCATTGGTATTTAGCAGCCCAGCGTTATATGCGGAAGACGCTAAAAAGGAAACATGCGACAAGGATTTATTGGCTAAATGTAAACCGGCGCAAACAGAAGAATCAATGGAGCGTATTCGCGTTCACGGTGTACAAAACTCGGTTTACATGTTCAACAATTCAGCAGATAAACGCCGTATGGCAGCACTTGTGGATACCCCTCAAGTGATTACTGTATTAACGCAAGACCAAATTCAAGAGTCGGGCAATACTGACTTAAAAGACATTTTGTCAGCCCAAGCGGGTGTGACCTTAGGTACGGGTGAAAACGGTAACGCTTTTGGTGACCGTTATATTATTCGTGGACACGAAGCTCGCAGTGACGTATTTGTTGATGGCTTGCGTGATCCTGGCATGACCACACGTGAAAGTTTTGCCACAGAACGTGTAGAAATAACCAAAGGTCCAAGTTCTACTTTTGCTGGCCGTGGTTCATCGGGCGGTGCAATTAACAGTGTTACTAAAAAAGCGTCTGTAGCGTATGACTTTGGCCGTGTCGATTTAGGCATTGGTACAGACGACCATAGCCGAATCACAGTCGATTATAACTTACCGTTATCTGAAAAAGTGGCCGTACGTCTTAATGCGTTGACCGCAGAAGAAGACAAGCCTGGCCGCGAAGGCACCAGCAGTAAACGCCAAGGGGTGCAGTTGTCTGGGGTGTATGAAACAACCGACGCACTGACTTTTACCGCTGACGTTTATCACCTAAATGCCGAAGATGTACCCGACTTAGGCAGCTATTTTGACCGAGATACACGTAAACCACTCGAAGATATTCCTGTGTATGCACAAGACGGTGATTTTTTAGATTCTGAAGTGACAACCTTTACGTTGCGTACAGATTACGAGTTAAATGACAGCATTACCTTATATAACGCGACCCGTGTAGGGCATACCGAAAATGGTTACATTACTACAGGTATGAGCGGTTCCACTCGAGCTGACACAGATGCAACCGCTCCAGGGGCTAAAACGTTAACATTAAGCACCCACCAAGGTAACCAAGACGTTGATTACTTTAGTACTCAGTTCAATTTATTCTGGAATACTGAAATACTGGGCTTTAGCAATAAGCTGGTTTTTGGTCTGGAATACACTGATGAAAACGTCGATAACGGTGTGTATTCAAAAGCAGATGGTTATGTTGAAAATTACAATTGTTCAACTAATGGTCGCCGGGGTGTCTCTGAGTCCTACTGTATTTTAGACGGTAATGGCAATGCCATTGATAATGTTAATCAACTAGTGTCACGAGACTATGTTGATGGCGGATCTGATGCTATTTACGACATTCAAACCGTGTCGGCATACATGATGGACACTGTTGAACTGACTGAGCAGTTGTCATTATTTTACGGCCTTCGACTCGATAGCTTTGACTACAGTAATGACACGACGGGTAATAGCGGTGAAGTAGATTATGCTTACTCAGACACCATGTATAACTACAATTTTGGTCTGGTCTATGACCTGTCTGAAGATGCTAATATTTATGCTAACTACAGTACCGCAACTAACATCAATGGCGGCGAGTCTGACCTAGGCGGAAACTGTGGATATGGCGGTGTGTGTGGTACGCCTGATCAAGCACAAGAAGCCGATGCAGAAATCGTTGAAAACTTCGAGCTTGGTACCAAGTGGATGTTATTTGATGACAAAATGATGTTCTCTGCATCTATTTTCCAAATCACCAAAAGTGATGTAATGGAAAGCATTGGTGAAGATGACTATTCAATCATTGGTACATTAAACACGGGTAAAAACCGCGTTAAAGGGATTGAATTTGGCATGGTCGGTAATATTACCGACAAACTAAGCGTACAATTTTCAGCAGCTAAAATGGACTCAGAAGTGTTGGAGTCTCATGAGGCGAGCAATATTGGCTTAGCGTTGAGTAACTTTGCCGATGAAAGTGCATACCTACAATTGCGTTACCAATTGACTGAGTCATTTGTGTTTGGTGGGAGTTATACTTACCAAAGCGAAATGTATGGCGGACAACCAGATACTGCAGCGGGTTACGACAGTACCAATAATCGTTACAGTATTGTCGTGCCTGATTACCAAGTAGTTGATTTATTTGCTAGCTACAATGCTACAGAAGCCTTAACTTTCCGCATTAATGTTGGTAACGTAATGAATGAAGAGTATTGGACAGCAGCATATCGTTCAGGCTCGTTCATGTACTTAGGTGATGCAAGAAACTCAAGATTGTCTATGACATACGAGTTTTAATGTAGTTAACCTCAGCTCTAGATAATGAAATAGGCCAAATTTTGCGATTTGGCCTATTTATTAATTAACATGTTAGGAAATTGCTATGGTTGTGATTGAAAAAATCCTTTCTAAACAAGATGTCAATGCTTATCGTCAGCAGCTAGCAGAATGTCCATGGAGCGATGGCCGTAAAACCGCAATGGGTATGGCTGCCTCAGTTAAAAATAACAATCAAGCAGATGCTCAAGATACCAATGTGCAGCAACTTGCTAATCAACTGTTGGCGCGTATTGGCGAGACACCTAAAATCGTATCTGCCGCATTACCCAATAAGATATTCCCGCCGTGCTTTAATCGCTACAGCGAAACCGAAGAGTACGGCTACCATGTCGATGCCGCCATTATGCGGATCCCTAATACATCAGAAGTGATCCGTAGTGATGTTTCAATGACGGTTTTTTTAAGTGAGCCCGAAGAGTACGAAGGTGGTGAACTTGTAATTGCAACTGAGTTTGGTCAACAACACATTAAATTACCTGCAGGTTACGCCGTGGTGTATCCGTCAAGTAGTTTACATAAAGTGACAGCTGTAACCCGTGGACAACGCGTTGCTGCAATTACGTGGATGCAGAGTATGGTGGCAGATGTTACCTTGCGCCAAACCTTATATCAGCTTGATCAAAGTATTCAAAATCTGATCAAAGCCAATAACACCGATCGTGCTGAATTAGATAACTTACACAATGTGTATCATAACCTGATACGCCAATTTACCCAGTTATAATCGGTGTCATTAGGGTAACATCTCGCTGGATATTATCACCTAATGACATGGTCTCAGGTGATTAATTGACGGTCATTTGGCCTGTGTAAAGTACAAAATTACGTAACAGTATGACGCCCAATAAACTTAAACACGCGGTACCGGCAACGTAGGAAAACTTACGTTTTGACGTGGCATTCATAAATAAATTCATTGCTAATGGGGCTGACAACCCTAACCCCATAATACCAAACCAGAATATCCAGCCCCACACTCCTTCTCCAATGGCAGTAAATGCTGCGATTTTACTTTGACCACCACTCAGTACTAACCCCATAAAGAAGGTAAAAAGAAGAACAATTTCGCCTAAAATGAGCGGAATTTCGACTCTATGGATAAACCGGACTTCCTTGCCATTAGGGCTGCCTTTTAGTAATACACCACCCAATAATGATGCAGCGGCACCAGAAGACAAGCCAGAGGCTAAAAACAGCAAAGGTAGCACAGGATTATTTAACATAGGGAAGCGGGGTTGGGCCGATAATAAAAATCCTGTGTAGGCTCCTAATGACACTGAAAATATGATCAAAAAACCAGTTATGCCTGCTTCATAAGGCACGAGTATATTGGTGAATTTACAAACAAACGGTAAGCGGTTTTGACACCAATTATTGATGGGTTCACGAAAGATGATAACAATCCATGCATACATAAAAATCTGATAAATCATTAAAATAATCACGCCCATAGACATGACTGACGTGGGGTTATAAAACAGTAATATTTTCCAAAACTCCCAAGGTTTAGTTAAGTCAAATACTAAGATCCCTAACCCTGCTAACACGGCAATAGCGGCAACAATACACGCAGCTTGTATAAATCCAGACTGATAAGCCTTCTCTTTAAGACAAAAATGTTTGATTAAAACAGCAAAAAACATCGCGCCTGCAGATGCCCCTGCAAGAAATAGGTATATGGCAATGGGCCAGTGCCAAACCAAAGTGTCAAAATGAAAAGCACTCATAATATTATCTCCCCTTGTTTAGCCTTAATACGGAATAATTTAGAACGGGTGCCTAGGGCTTGTTTAGTGTGCTGAGTTGGATTGGCTTTTAGAAGTGCAACCAGTTCTGATTCGGGATCTTTAAGATTGCCAAATACCAGTGCTTTTGTTGGGCATGCTTCCACACAAGCAGGCTGTTTTCCCTGTTTAAGGTTGGTTTCACGGCAAAAGTCACATTTGTCGGCAGCCTTGGTCACGGGGTTGATAAAACGAACGTCATAAGGACAGGCAAAAATACAATATTGGCAACCTACACATTTATCTGCGTCAACCGAAACAATCCCAGTGTTCTTATCGATAAAAGCAGCACCTGTTGGACACACTTTTACGCAAGGTGCATCTTCGCAATGCTCGCAAGAGTGGCGCGAAAAGTGGTAATACTGGTTGGGGTATTCGCCATATGGTCCCGATTTATCAATACTGAGCCTAGTAACACCCTCAGGTACATGATTTACTTCTCGGCACGCTTCAACACAGGCATTGCAACCAATACACTTAGTCTCATCATGCAATATGGCATATTTAGTTTGCTGAGATATTGTATCTGTATCTGTATCTGTATCTGTATCTGTATCTGTATCTGTATCTGTATCGGCATTGGCATCATTGCGACTGAGTGGATATACCGACACGCTAGCAAACAATGCGCAGGTGCTTTTAAGAAAATGTCTTCTTGAATTTTCCATGATTGGTTACCTCTGCACCGTGTGGCAATTTCGACACACATTACTGCGTTGTTTTGCATGTAAGCCCATTATTGGATCTAAATGGGGATGCAATTTATGACAAGATGTACAACTCACTTTTTGTGCGTGTACGTTGTGAGTCCACTCAGACTTGGCCAACTTTTGAGGCACATGACATTTAAGACACACGTTATTTTTAGCAGCAGTTGTTATGTCACTTTCAGAAGAGAACACCATTAAATCATTGGGTTTTTTAGGATGATTTCCTTGGTCACCATGACATGAGCTACAACTCATTTTTAGCTGGTCTTGAGCATGATGCCCTTGCATTGTCCCATTTCGTTTATGGCATCTCATGCATGGGTCATTATTAATTTGCTCAGTAGCGTTAGCGCTATTTGCTCCCTGACTAATAAGCGTAAACGATAATAAGCCTACACTTAACATCAGTAGCCAGTTATTCCGGGACATATTCAGTCCTCTCTACAATTTTTGATTAGTATGAAAAATCGGGTGAAAACGAGTTGTCGCCACCCGATAGGGTCTTCAAGCAGGTAGAGATAGTTTTAACATTTGCATGTCGTAAGGTTTGCCCCGAACAATTTCAATTAACTTAATATTGAATTTTTCGAACAAACTTTTCGCGTTAGCGTCATCTTGCTGACTAAAATCAGAGATAACCAATTTCACTTCAGATGAGTCGTGGTCAATTACTACATAATCGAGGCGAGTATGATTTTCGGCTGCAGTTTGAGCATCCATTTCAAACACGGTATCGATTGGGACGTTACAACAAACGTCATATTTTCCACCAACCATCGTTCTGAGAGATTTTAAAAAGTTAAAACTTTGGCTATCAAAAAGCGTTTTTTTAAATTTAATTGAGTGGTCCTCTGTATCGGGTTTGAAGAACTTTATACAAGTCATAATAAAAACAACTAATATAAACGGAACAACAATAAACAGCACTGAATACACAAATGCATAACTTAGAAAGACTGAAGTGATCATATAACCCTCCAAAAACTCATTGTTTTATTATTTATTTATACGCCATCGACGTACAATTAATATTATGCTTATATTTATGATTTTAATTGATCGTAATCAATTTATTGAGGTGGTTTTAATTATTTTACGGTAGTTATGATTCAGGTCTTATTATGGTTTTCAATGTTTTTTATTACTGTTCATAAAGTTGATGTAAGTTTTATATTACATGTTTAAATTACGTTTAATAATTTAAATAAATAGATAAGTGAGAAATTAGAAATTCAATTATGTAAAAACCAATTTTTACAATTTGGAATTCCAGTATATGAAATTTGCTTTGGGTTTTAAGAAATACCAACCCGACACGAGCCTTTTTATAAAATATGTTGTTTTAAATAATTCATTTCTATGATCTGGAATAACTAATCATTGAAAACTGAAAATAACAATATGAACTTGATGTAAAAACGTTAGAATGTTACAGCGTATACCTATAAAGGAGTATCTAAGATGAAACCAATTGACTTAGATAAATTAGATTTATTAACACTTTCTATATTAGTTAGTCTTTACGAAAATAAATCAGCAACTCACGTTTCTAGAATATTAGATATACCAGCTTCAAAGATAAGTCGTTGTTTACATACGGCAAGATTGATATTTGGAGATGAACTTTTTATCAGACGAAAATACGGCTTGGTGCCAAATGATTACGCAGGTAAAATTTATCCTATTGCAAAGGACATTGTGGAATGTGCTAAAAACTTCAATAGATTAAATAATGAAGAGTCGTTACAGGGCAGGTATTTTGAATTAGTCATTCCAGGAATGATAACTCATGCCTATCCACGCTCATTAATGCATGCAATTAAACAGCATCATAAAAATATCCATATAAATATTAGTAACTGGAATAGCCATTCCCTAGAAAATGTCGTTCACGACCCAAATTGTATTGTGATGTGTTGTTGCAAAAGCCCTGAAGAAATCCATTGCTTTGATCAAAGCTTGCAAGTCGAAGTGCTGGCAACAATGAACCGACAGTACTTATTAAGCTGCAAGAAACACCCCATCTTAAAGCAAGAGATCACCATGGAAAGCATTGCAGCATATCCCTACATTAATACTCTTGTCGGTCTCCAATTGCCTACGCTTAACCCATTTCAGGAGTATTGTAAGTTTAAGGATTTGTCTCTAAATACTGAGATGACCATTACCAGTGTGTCTTCTTTATTTGATTACCTTTCAGATTGTGAGTCGCTGGCATTAACACCTTATAAATCGGTTTACGACATGCTGGATGATGATTCAGGTTTACATGCCTGCCAGCTATCTGAGTATGAATGCAATCGCCTTTTTGAAGTTGTAGAACCACTAAAGTTAATGTTGGTCACTCACCCTGATGCAGATAATGATGAAACAATGTGGCTTAAAAAACAACTTCGAGAGTTAACTTATGAACTTGTTTAGAGAATAGTCAGTGACTTGTATTCGCATTTGCATAATAACGGAATGATAAAAATAATCGTTTATTTTCAATAAATGAAAATAAGGTTTAGTTAATCGGACATTGAATTATTCAGTGTTGTAAAAATAAAATCTGTCAATAATGATGTAACATCTACCTAAGTCATTTACTGTTCCCTTTTTTCTGTGTAGAACATAATTATTAAGCCATTTCAAAAATAGTATTCTCTATAGCTTATTTCTTTGTTTCAATCGATTAGTCATTTTATTAACTGAGTTAATATAAATACCATTATTTAAATGACACGTCATCGTTATCTCCTTGTGTAAAAATCGTGTTTGATGATAAGTTTTAAAGGGCTTTATTAGCATATTCACGTTAAGCTAATCTTCTTGTCATTTAGCGCGTTAGCGTAATAAGTGCAACATAAGGAGATGATGTGACCACAACCGAATTGACCAATACCACTAGAACAAAATCATTGTTAATAGGAGCACTTGCGGTGATGCCATTAACCATTGCGGTGATCCCTTGGGGGATTTTAGCTGGGTCTTTTGCGCTCGAAATTGGTCTCACCGCTGTAGAAAGCCAAGCCATGTCGGCGATTATTTTTGCGGGAAGTGCGCAATTGGTTGCCCTAGGGATGATAAAAGCGGGTATTGGTATCGGCAGTATTTTAATCACCACTTTATTGATTACTTCTCGGCATTTACTGTATGCCATGGCCATGAGAACGCACATTAGCCCACTACCGCTTAAATGGCGTTTAGGATTAGGCTTTTTACTCACTGACGAACTTTTTGCTATAGCCAATCAGGCTCATAAAAGCGATATGCCTGCTCAACATCAGTTTGATCGCTGGTACGCTTTGGGTGGTGGGTTAACTTTTTATATCGGTTGGAATATTGCTACTTTGCTCGGTATTGTCGCAGGGCAATCTATCGACAATTTAGGCGAACTTGGGCTCGATTTTGCTATTGCCGCCACCTTTATCGCCATTGTGGTACCTACAATAAAAAAACCATCCATTTTAGTGTGCGTTTTGGTGTCGCTAACGTTAGCTGTAGTGTGTGCCGTATTTGCCATTCAAGCAGGACTATTAATTGCAGCCATATCGGGCATGGCTGCAGGTATGACTTATGCGAAACTCACTAACGAAGGGCGTGAGGTTTCGGATGTTTTTTCAGCACCCAAAGAGGATGATGTATGATTTGGCTCATTATTTTATCCATGGCAGTGGTGGTGTTTGTCAGTAGGCACTTACTATTAGAACCTAAAATTCCCATTCGCCTGAGCAAGAATACCTTAACCTTTTTAAGTTATTCAGCTCCCGCAGTATTAACGGCCATATTGGCCCCCATCGTGTTTGTGCCCGAAGGAAACCTGGCTATTAGCGTGCATAATCCTTATTTAACCTGTGCGCTAGTGGCCACAGTGTTAGCTTATGCCACTCGCAATACCTTGCTCACCACAGTATTGAGTATGGGATTGTTTTTTATTTTATATTAGGCAATCAATTCTCGGTCATTGTTAACTGACATTCTGTTACGCAATAGATTAGAATAACCGCCATATTTCGGAATATGTAGAGTTGAGTATGCACGTACACATTTTAGGCATTTGTGGCACATTTATGGGCGGATTAGCCCTGCTTGCGCGAGCAATGGGCCACAAAGTAACCGGCAGCGATGCCAACGTTTACCCGCCGATGAGCACCCAGCTTGAGCAACAAGGTATTGAGCTAATCCAAGGTTTTGATCCTATCCAATTAGGCAAAGAAGGTGACAATCAGCCTGATTTAGTGGTGATTGGTAATGCCATGAGCCGTGGTAATCCGTGTGTTGAAGCTGTTTTAAACCGAGGCATGAAATACACCTCGGGACCGCAGTTTTTGTCTGAACATATTTTGCCCAATCGTTGGGTGTTGGCGGTTTCTGGCACTCACGGAAAAACCTCTACTTCCAGTATGTTGGCATGGATTTTAGAATATTGCGGTTACGAACCTAGTTTTTTAATTGGTGGCGTACCACAAAATTTTGGCGTGTCGGCACGTTTAGGTAACTCACCATTTTTTGTCGTTGAAGCCGACGAATACGATAGCGCTTTTTTTGACAAACGATCTAAGTTTGTCCATTACCACCCGCGCACTTTGGTGATCAATAATTTAGAATTTGATCATGCCGATATATTTGCCGACTTAGCAGCTATTCAGCGTCAATTTAATCATGTTATCCGCACTGTGCCCGGTGAGGGTAAGGTTATTTGGCCTCGCGACGTTGAAGCTGTACAGCAAGTCATTAAGATGGGCTGCTGGAGCGAACAAGAGGTCTATTCTACATCTACAACTGTTAATAAAGATGAACCAAGCGCTTGGCAGTCGCGTACTATTGCAGGTGATGGGCACGAGTTTGAAGTGTTGTATAAAGGTGAGCCACAAGGTGTTGTAAACTGGGGCTTGATTGGGCAGCATAATATCGAAAATGCGATAATGGCTATTGCCGCCGCTCGTCATATTGGCGTTGCACCACATCATGCTATTGAGGCTTTGGCGCAATTTAGTCCACCAAAACGTCGTTTAGAGCTATTGGCAACGGTCAATGGTGTGTCTGTATATGACGATTTTGCTCATCATCCAACCGCCATTGCCACCACCTTACAAGGGCTGCGGGCAAAAGTTGGAAAAGGCAAAATTATTGTAGTGTTAGAGCCTCGGTCAAACACCATGAAAAGTGGTGTCCATAAAGATACGTTAGCTCATTCAATGGCATTAGCAGACGTAGGTTATTTATTTCAAGCAGATAATATTGGTTGGGATATTAATGCCAGTATGGTCAATGCGCCCATCCCTGTGACCGTTTATCGCGACATTGAAGACATTATTACTGCCGTAGCCAGCAATGTTAAACAAGGTGATACGGTAGTGATTATGAGTAATGGTGGCTTTAATGGTATTCACCAAAAAATCATTCAGGCTATCGCGTAACGGCCATAGTTAATAGAGGATAAAAGATGGCCTACGCCAAAAAAGCCAAAGCAATTAGCCTAGCGTGGACCGGAGCGTCTGGCGCACCTTATGGTGTAAAGCTGCTGGAGTGTTTACTGGCTGCCGATTACCAAGTGTTTTTAATGATATCTAGCGCTGCGCGAGTGGTACTCGCCACCGAACATGGCCTACAGCTAAGTGCTAACCCTGAAAAAGCCAAAGCACAATTATTACAGCAGCTTGAAAGTGCTGAGACACAGTGTAAAGGCGAGTTAGTGGTATTAGGTAAAGATGAATGGTTTTCACCGCCTGCGTCTGGTAGTGCAGCACCAAAACAAATGGTTATTTGCCCATGTTCAACGGGCACATTAGCCGCTGTTGCAACTGGGATGAGCAATAATCTGCTCGAAAGAGCAGCTGACGTGGTATTAAAAGAACGGGGGCAATTGATTCTGGTTCCGCGTGAAACTCCTTTTAGCGCCATACACTTAGAGCATATGTTAAGCCTAACACGTAACGGTGCGACCATCATGCCTGCAGCGCCAGGCTTTTATCATAATCCCCAATCGGTAGAAGATCTGGTAAACTTCATGGTTTCCCGAATACTTGACCATTTGGGCATTGAGCACGACCTAACGAGTCGCTGGGGATACGGACATACTCAGCCAAACGACATCGACAATTGAGATATTTATGAAGCACACCATTGAAATGATGATTTCTGAACAAGAAATCAATAAAACTCTAGACCAGTTAGCTGCGCGTATTAACGAGCATTATGCTCACAGCGAGCGCTTATTAATGGTTGGCCTGTTAAAAGGTTCAGTCGTGTTTATGGCCGATTTGTGCCGCCGAATTAAAGGCCATGTCGAAATCGATTTTATGTCTGTTTCGAGCTACGGTAATAGCATGAACAGCTCACGCGATGTTAAAGTATTAAAAGATGTGCAGTCAGATATTGCTGGTCGTGATGTATTAATTGTTGAAGACTTAATCGACTCAGGCAACACTTTAAATAAAGTGCGCGAAATGTTATTACTGCGTGACCCAAAAAGCTTAACGCTATGCACATTATTAGATAAACCAGAGCGCCGCGAAGTTGAAGTACCTGTCGACTTTATTGGTATCACCATTCCCGACGAGTTTATCGTAGGCTATGGTATCGATTATGCTGAGCAGTATCGAAACCTGCCATACATAGCGAAAGTTGTGCCACTAGATTAAACAAACATCATTTTATAAACTCCCACCGATGTGGGAGTTTTTTTTCATTGTAAGTTGAGGATTTCAATATGGCCGATAACGCCAATGCATTGGTGATCGATAACCTTAAAAAAACCTATAAAGGCGGCGTACAAGCTGTTAAGTCAATCAGTTTGACGGTAAAGCAAGGTGACTTTTTTGCATTGCTTGGCCCTAATGGTGCGGGTAAATCAACCACCATTGGTATTATCAGTTCGCTGGTTCAAAAAACATCAGGCTCAGTATCTGTGTTTGGTTATGATATCGATAAACAACTTGAACAAGCCAAATTGTGTATTGGGTTAGTGCCGCAAGAATTCAACTTCAACCAGTTTGAAACCGTGCAACAAATTGTCATAAATCAAGCAGGTTACTACGGCGTGCCAAAAGATGTTGCGTTGGTCCGTGCAGAAAAATACCTTACCCAACTCGATTTATGGCAAAAGCGCCACGCCCAAGCCCGGGAACTGTCTGGCGGCATGAAACGCCGTTTAATGATTGCCCGCGCATTAATGCATGAGCCTAAATTGTTAATACTAGACGAGCCCACAGCAGGGGTAGACATTGAACTACGCCGTTCAATGTGGGACTTTTTAAAGCAAATTAATAAACAAGGTGTGACCATTATTTTAACCACTCACTACCTTGAAGAGGCCGAAATGCTGTGTCGCACCATTGGTATTATCGACATGGGTTTGCTGGTGGAATGCACCACCATGAAGACATTGTTAAGTAAGCTTGATGTGGAAACCTTTATTTTAGATTTACGCCATGACCTGACAGTAGCGCCGCAATTACCTAAAATGAATTGCCGCTTAACAGACGAGCATACATTAGAAGTCGACGTGGCTAAATCGCATAATATTAATGAGTTGTTTGCTCAGTTGAGTACCGCCAATATAGAGGTACTGTCGATGCGTAATAAAGCCAACCGCTTAGAAGAATTATTTGTTGAGCTTGTTGAAAAAGCCAAGGAGTCAAAATAATGAATCGCCTGTATTTTGTGGCTTTTAAAAGCATTTTAACCAAAGAAATTAATCGTTTTACTCGCATTTGGATTCAAACACTAGTACCGCCAGCTATTACCATGACGCTATACTTTTTAATTTTTGGTAACTTGGTTGGTAGCCGTATCGGTGAAATGGGCGGCGTAAGCTATATGGAGTTTATCGCCCCCGGTTTAATTATGATGTCGGTGATTACCAACTCGTATTCAAATGTGGCGTCGTCATTTTACAGTGCCAAGTTTCAGCGTAATATTGAAGAAATTATGGTCGCACCTGTACCGCATTATGTATTAATTGCCGGTTACGTCGGCGGCGGTGTCGCCCGAGGGTTGTGCGTTGGTCTAATCGTAACCGTTGTCGCAATGCTTTTTGTGAACATTACTCTGCACCATGTCGGCTTAGTTATACTTACGGTATTTTTAACCTCGGTACTGTTTTCGCTGGGCGGATTAATCAACGCGGTATTTGCCAAAAGCTTTGACGACATTAGTATTATCCCAACGTTTATTTTGACACCTCTAACTTATTTAGGCGGGGTATTTTACTCGTTATCGTTATTACCTGAGTTTTGGCAAGGTGTGTCGGGGTTAAACCCTGTGGTGTACATGATTAACGTATTCCGTTATGGCTTCTTAGGTTTTGCCGACATTAGCGTACCATTATCGATTGCGATTATGATTGGGTTTTGTGTCAGTTTATGGACACTGGCATACTATTTAATATCCCGCGGGATTGGGTTGCGTAGCTAAGTCTGTAGTAGGTAGCCGCTTACCAAGCGATAACGAATAATGTGTGTATAAAGGGCTCAAAAGAGTCCTTTTTTGTGGGTGAAATTTATCTATCCATCGGGCTGGTGGTATGACTAAAACGAGAACCAATAACATGGGTATACAGTTCAGTCGTTTTAAGATCTGAATGGCCTAATAGCTCTTGAACCGTCCGAATATCGGTACCATTTTGCAGTAATTGAGTCGCAAACGTATGTCTAAAGGTATGTGCTTTTACTTGCTTGGGTATTTGGCTCATTAATACTGCTTTGCGTAATTGTTTTCTAAATGTCGTTTCGTGAATATGATGACGACAAATATAGCCGTCATATGGATGTGTACAGCGAGTCGATGACGGAAAAATGTACTGCCAAGATAAATCTTTAGCGGCATTACCATATTTACGCAATAGTGCAGGTGGCAAAGACGCTAACCCATAACCTTCACTTAAATCTTGCTGGTGGCGAGCTTTTACGATGTTAAATTGGTTATCCAAAGAATAGTTTAAGGATTTTGGCAATAATGTATAACGATCTTTTTTACCTTTGCCTCTAAAAATAAATAGCGTATTATTTTGTACGTTCACATCTTTAACCCTTAGCTTTAATGCCTCATTTATGCGTAATCCTCCACCATATAGAAGTGATGCAATTAACCAATATTGGCCCGAAAGATGGCTAATAATGCTTTTAGCCTCGTCGTGGGTTAGTACTGTCGGTATAGATTGTTCCCGCTTAGTCAATGAATAACGTAAATTCGATATATCTCTTAGAATGATATGTTTATACATATAAATGATTGCGCATAAAGCTTGGTTTTGTGTTGCAGCACTAACTTGCCGATTGACTGCTAAATGATTTAAAAAACGCTCAATTTCAGCATTGCCCATGTCTTGAGGATGTTTTTTGTCATTGAAAAGGATAAATTGCTTTATCCAATATAAATATACTTTCTCTGTTTTGATACTGTAACGTCGTGTGCGAAGTTCAGTGCGAATTGACTCGAGAAATGGTGATGTTGACATATCAACTCCTTTTGATTAAAACTGGCAATACAACTGTATATACGTACAGTTATAATTCATTGTTGTAAAAAAGCCAGTTTTGTTCTCGTTATGTAATCACAAAAATTCTCGGTTTTATCTCAAGGACAAACTTAGTTAATTGAATTGGTTGATTTTTGTTCATAAGTCATCTTTGCATAAAGAGACCAAATCGTTCTCGGTTATTAAAATTCTCGGTTTCACCTAGCCAAAAGGGTGATTGATTCATGAAGGGTAAACTGATAAGTTACTAAAATTATTAATAATTAAGGTGTTATTAATGTTGGGTTTGGTGAGCTTCTCAGGATGTTTATCGGAATTCTCGCTAATACGCTGTTATACCTAAACACGGAGTCTCATGAAAGCATCTTTAAAGTCTCAATTATCTCATTTTGATAAAACCGATTTCACCATCGGATCTAAATGGAAGGACGCTATATCTGTATTTTTCTACTGGGCTTTACCTGCGTTTTTAACTGTCTTATTGGTACATAAATTGGCTGAATCAAGAACTGTTGAATACTATCAAGCTGCAATTTCACAAGGGATTGGTCCTGTTTTATGGAACTTTATAGCTGTTTTCGGTTGCGCAATGTTTGGAGTTTCATTCATTTTTAATAAGGTAAAGCTATTTTCTAATATCGCTCAGCAATTGCTTGTTAATGTTTATGCTATAGGATCACTTACCTTTGGACTGTTATTTGGCCAGTTATGTGTATTGACTCCTGCATTGCGTGAACAAGTTGAAGTTTGGAAGTTATTTTTTATTTTCCCTTTAACATCTTTGTTATTACTATTCATCTTATTGCAAAATTTCCTAATGTGGTATTTAAGTAACTTAATCCGTTGGGATGGCTCATTTATAAGTAAGTTATCATTAGTAAGTTTTCTTGGACGTTTTTTTGTCGGGATTTTGTTTAGTAGTACTTTTTTGGTGCTACTATGGATCGAAAAATAGGTATAACAAGTTAATCAACTGGACGTATTACGGTTGTCATCATTTTTGCAAAAGAAAAAGTTGCAAAAATAACACCAACCTACACGCCAGTTATTAAGGCGTTATGCTTCACAAGGAGGTTGCATTTGAATCGCAAACTAGTAATTCTATTTTTAATTAGCTTTCTCCTTTTAGGTTGTGCTACAAAGGAAAGGAAGCCATTCACCGCTAAAGAAAATCAAGAATGGCTCCAACCGATATTAAAGCCTGGATATGTCATGTGGGTTAATGATGGTGAAAATGGCTATCGGTTTGTGCTTATTGAGGCAACAAACGATGGGCTTGTTGGTGAAAATATTTTAATTCCTTATGGTGATGTTAAATATATTTCATGGAAAACTCCCAAGCAAACTGAAGCGCATTGCTCAAAGAATCAGGACGAATGTGAGGCTTATTGGTATTTGGGCAGTATATTAATTTGGCTTCCGTTGTTGCTGTAAGTGAAGCATAACACATATGAGCCTTCCGCCAGTCAATAGGCGAACCTAACTAATTTGACTGCTTTTGCAGTCAAATAAAAATCAACCAACAAATTCATCTACTTCGTCTGTCATTTAGCTGTCAAATCATCGT
>NZ_JBSQBN010000057.1:0-28310 GCF_053850585.1 Shewanella sp. A22 | reverse complement strand
ATTCAGCAATGAAAGGCGAGCAACCACCAGAGCTATTACCGTTTGTGGGAAATGAAAGACTCAATATGCCTAACGGACTCATGTTCAGCGTTAAAGATTACATTGTACTGGTTGAAGATACCGGTCGAATTATTCGAGAAGATAAACGTGGCGCAATTAGCTCAAGCAGTCAGGATATACTGAATAGGCTAAACATCCCCGCAGAAAATTGGCTTAAAATCACTACAGAGTTTGGTGCATTATTTAAAGGTGCTGTCGGTGCCTTACCAGCATTAACTGAATATTGTGAGCATTTAGAGCGAAAACGACGACAAGGCGCGGCAAATTGTCAGCGCTGGCTGTGCGCTTAAGTCATCATCCCCAATCAAATTTCAATTCTTCTAATACTTGATAGCTATCAAGTTTTCCTGATGTGCTAAATTTCTTAGATGACACATAAATCACTCATTTAACGATAATATTTT
Source organism: Shewanella sp. A22 (assembly GCF_053850585.1). Classification (NCBI taxonomy): domain Bacteria; kingdom Pseudomonadati; phylum Pseudomonadota; class Gammaproteobacteria; order Alteromonadales; family Shewanellaceae; genus Shewanella; species Shewanella sp. A22. The sequence continues at coordinate 27,846 of NZ_JBSQBN010000057.1, read as the reverse complement.
AGCTATATCGATAAAGATTGATGAGTTGAGCACATCAATCATAACCCTCGCCAAAGCCATGAAAAAGAGTTAAGTTACTTTTATAAATTATGGGTGGCTACGTTTTTAGCTAGGTGATGGGTGGCTACGTTTTTAGCTAGGTGGCTACGTTTTTAGCTACGTTTTTACTGGTAATTTAGGTGCTGATGATTCTTGGAATATTCATGGTGGTGGAGGAATTGAAGCTATTGATGGTATAAAAATATCTGTAGATGAGTCTAAAAAAGTTACTGTGATGGGTGGTCCTGCTGGATTTAGTGAAACCTTCGAAGGAGTACTTTCTGATACAGTAGTATCTATGTCCCCGGGTATGATAACTTTAGGATATGATCCCAATACAGGTATGGCAACTTGGAGCGGAGAATTACAAACTCCAAGCCTCTTTGGAATTCATGGCTACGCCAAGTATTCTGGTACTTTCCATTTAAGAAATACTATCCTATCTCATACTCAATATGGGCAGGCATTATTGCAAAGAGAGGCTGGGATATGTGGTATGTTACCTAATGCATGTGGAGGCTAAATAGTAATGAGAGTTTTTAGTTTAGTTTTAGTTATTTTATTTACTATTTCGTCCAACAATGCACATTCTCAACAGTGTGAACTATTGTATGAAAAGGCGAAAGAATCACTTGAGAATTTTTATTTAGAGGAAGGAAGTGCTGCTCTAAGCGCTGATAACGTTCAAGCACTGACGATACAGTTGAAAGCATGCCCTAGTGTTAATTTGACGTTACGAGTTGATTTAATTCGAGCATATATTGATTATTCAAATAATTTGGATTTTGAGAACTCTTTTAGCGTGATTTTCAACAACTGGGAAAAGTTTTTGGAAGGCCAAAATTATCAACTTACTTCCTTAGAGGAAGTGGAGGGTTTTACTGAATATATCAATGCAATACGGTTTGCTTTCAAAAATATGACTATAAGTCAAAAAAACTCTAAAGAAGGTTTGGCCTTATTGAGTAAACAGGCTGGCTTGGTAGAAAAGGTTATCAAAGGTGACAGTAAGTTTAGTTGGGTTTTATATAACCAATATCTAAACAGTTTAATAAATCAACTATCCTTTTTTGAGAAAAGTGGCCGAATAAGGTGTCTTTGTAGTACGGTTGAAAAAATTGAAAATGAGATTTTGAAGAAAAAATATTTCTCAGAAAAGCAAATAGCTGATACAAATAAACCGTTAGGGGCGATAAAGTCTAAATATTGTAGCTAAGTCCTGAGGGAACCTCCCATAAATCACCCAATGCATAACCTATTGGAGCCTGTAAATAATTTTGTGTAACTGTTTTTCAATCAGTACCCTATGAGGGTCAATGGAAGGTAGAACATGAACAAACAAGAATTAGAAGCTTTCGTCAAACAAGCAGCCCAAGGCATAAAGACTGAAGCTGATCTCAATGATTTCAGGGCGATGTTAACCAAAGTCACTGTTGAAGCTGCATTAAACGCTGAGCTTGAGCATCATTTAGGGTATCAAAAAAATGAAAAAGCCCTAGCAAGTAATAGCCGTAATGGTTACTCCAGCAATAAAAAATAATTAAGACACCCACAATTATTTCGTTTCAGGGAAAACAACCGTAAACTCGAAGCAAACGGTAAAAGTTGATACCTCACAAATTGAAAATAAGGATGATCAAAAATTTGTTATGGATCATTTGGATTCATTAGAAGGTGATAGTGATATTCACTCAGGTTCACTAATCAAGGCAAGACTAGATGTACTAAATGTATCCTTTGCAACACAATTTACAAAGCAAGATATTTTGATGGGTCATATGAAGAGGCAATATTTGTCTAGTCAGCAAACAACTGCATATTATATGTATCAGACTGCGAAATATGGAACTCTTGCTTTTGGCCTTGGGGCATTTGCTACTGCTTCTGATTTAGAGTTGATAGGCACGGCTGGTTATGAATTATACAATGGGGATTTATCAACAAAATCAGCGGTTGGTATAGGAGTTAGTACGCATAACGCTATTATAGATAGTATGAGTAACCATCATCCAATTATAAAAGCGTTAAATTTGACAGTATCAGAAACAATAAATAGGTTCCCTTGGGATCAATAATGACTTCAGTAGATCGAGTATTATCGCATCAACGTTTGATCGTTCTATTAGTTATGGCTCCTTCGCTTCTAATATTTGGGTTCTGTTCTCAAATATTAGAGGTAGAAGTAGTTTGGAGTTGTGGAGCCAGCTACATAGGTTTTTTGATTGGTTTTACACTAGGAGTAAATATAGAAAAGCTTAGCTACATGAAAACCATATATGGCAAAATTGTCTATTTCTTCTTAGGTGCTAGTGTGCCATTCACTATTATGCTGAGGAAGGTACTTAATACAGAGCCATACATTATTTTTGTTGTTATAGGTGTAGCTATAATTTTATTCTTAAATCATTATTTCTTAATAGAACGAAGTCTAAGGGAGCAAAGGCTTTAATTAGTCCGGGTTTGCTTAGATGAAATTGAACCTCAAGAATTGTGTATTGTTTTTATTTGCGTTGATATCCATTTTCAAAGTGTGGAGCTATGAAAAGACGGAGCATTAGCATTACTATATGCTAATGCGGTAGGAGCTATAAGTTTTACCGAAAAATTAACAAAAGAAATTAATGTTAGATGCAAATCTCATTTGAATATTCCTAACTCGATTAAATTGGAAGTCGATTATTTATTAAGGAAAAAAACTAACTATTCGTTGTCTGAATTTATAGGTTTACTGGATCACGATGGTAGCTCGGAAACATTTGCTAGTAATGAAATAGATAATCTCTTGAGGGAATTGGGCAGTTGTAATGATAACTTGATTCCAACTTGGTTAGAAAGCTCAATCTCTTCAAGGTATCAAGATGCATTGCTTGCTATAAAGTCCGAAGGAAACTTATATGGGCTACCTCATATTGCAAGAAAGGATGAGTTTCTATTAAGGGAGTTCAATAGGAAAATCGATAAATATGAATCACTCCCACATCAAGAAGTAGATGACCTAAATAATTAAGACACCCATAAATAATTAAGACACCCATAAATAATTAAGACACCCAAGATAAATTAAATAATTAAGACACCCAAGATAAATAATTAAGACACCCACAATTATTTCGTAACCAGCCGCTGGACTCAATTTGGTTCAATTCCTGGAAGCGTTACCGACTTTACAGAAACCTATGGCTATGACTACCTGACAAACCGTTTAGAAGACCGCACGATTAGTATTGCCACTGGCAGTGCTATCTTGCCAGCTAACGTTAAAACGTATCAAGATTTCAATTATGATGACTGGGGTAATATTAAATTTAAAACCGGTGTGGGCAATTACACCTACTATGCAACTAAACCGCACCAGATTAATGAGGTCAAATCAGCCTCTGGAGCGCAATTATATAAGTTTTTCTATGATGCGAATGGTAATGCCAAAACGGATGGAACCCGCACTTTTACTTATGGCAGCTACGACAAACCAACATTAATCACCAAGGCTGGCAGTAGTTCTACTATGCAATATTGGCCTGAACGTGAGCTTATTTATAAATCTGATACCTATGTAGAAAATGGTAAAAACGTCACTTACCAGACAACCTATTTAGGCAACTATGAAAAGGTAACCCCACCATTAAGATGCTTTAAATGCCATTGCTATCGAGCCATATCACCTAAACAATTCTCGGATAAAAAATCTGATCTTTAAACACAGATAAAGTTCAGGATTTAAACAAAAGTTTGTTATACTCCGCGGCCGCTTATCGATGGCGCTCAATTGGGTGTATCATTCAAGCTTAACGTTTTTCAACTATCCTAAGACGTTAATCAACCCAGTTAAGCATTAGTTCAGCCATTTAATGATGGCTATCGGCCCAAATATTCTAGATTGACGCTGTGCAGCTAACTTAGCTTGCTACAACTTAATCGCTTTATTTTGATGTACATACAGGAACCGCACCATGAAATTCGAATCTTTTAGCTTCGCCCCAGAAATATTACGCGCGATCGCTGAGTGCGGTTATCAATCTATGACGCCAATTCAACAACAAGCGATCCCGGCGATCCGTCGTGGTGAAGACATTCTTGCTAGCGCTCAAACGGGTACAGGTAAAACCGCAGCATTTGCTTTACCTATACTGCAAAGAATGTGTGAAAACCCAAAAGAGACGTTGCCATCTAACACTCGCACCTTAATTCTGACTCCAACCCGTGAGTTAGCCGCACAGGTTGCAGACAATATTAGTGCTTACAGTAAACATTTAAATTTAACCGTATTAACTATTTATGGTGGCGTTAAAATCGATTCACAATCACAAAAGCTAAAGCGTGGAGCAGATGTTATCGTGGCGACCCCGGGCCGTTTACTTGAACATATTGTGGCGTGTAACTTAAGTTTGTCGAATGTTGAATTTTTAGTACTTGATGAAGCCGACCGTATGCTAGATATGGGCTTTAGCACTGACATTCAAAAGATTTTGCAGGCCGTTAATAAAAAGCGCCAAAATATGTTGTTCTCGGCAACCTTCTCAACGGAAGTAAAAAAGCTCGCTAACGACATGCTTGATAAACCAAAAGTAATTACGGTTGATAAGCAAAACACTACTGCTGACACAGTTAGTCAGGTGGTATATCCCGTTGAACAACGTCGTAAGCGTGAATTATTATCTGAGTTAATCGGCACCAAAAACTGGCAACAAGTATTGGTGTTCACGGCGACTCGTGACGCAGCAGACAAATTAGTTAAAGAATTAAACTTAGATGGTATTCCATCGGGCGTGGTTCATGGCGAGAAAGCACAAGGCAGCCGTCGTCGTGCGTTACGTGAATTTGTTGAAGGTAAAATTCGCGTATTAGTGGCTACCGAAGTGGCAGCCCGTGGGCTTGATATTAAAAATCTTGAATACGTTGTTAACTACGATTTACCGTTTTTAGCCGAAGATTACGTGCACCGTATTGGCCGTACAGGTCGTGCTGGTAAAACTGGCGTCGCAATTTCGTTTGTGAGCCGCGAAGAAGAACGCACCTTAGCCGATATTGAAAAACTTATTGGTCAGCCAATCCGTCGCGTCACTGTACCAGGTTATGAAGTGGGTAGCCGTGAGATGTTGTTGAAGCAAATAGAGAAACGTCGTAGCTTTGCCAAAAAACAACAACGTGGTGATAACGCTGGAGCACAAATTATTGCAGAGAAAAATATGGATGGACGTCGTGTTAAAGTAGGTAAAGCCAGTAGCACTGTAAAATATAAAAAAATTAAGTAGCGTCTTTCTTTGTAAATAATTAGGCGCTTCGGCGCCTTTTTTGTATTGCCAGAAACTGAATATCTGATCTATTTAGTCGAGAGAATACCACTAAAATGATCATGCAAAAACACGACTTATCGCAATTGAACACAATCTTCCATCACAAAAATTCATACACATCACAATAAAATAGCCATTTAATGTCTTTTCTATTGGATTTTTAATACCTCACCTCGCTACACTGTTCGGCATATAAAAATATCCTTACACAAAGGCTGTAAATCATTATGTCTATTCCTACTACATTTGGCACAGCAAATACTCCTGGCACCATTAAGGCGATGCTATTGGGTTGCGGTGAACTAGGTAAAGAAGTTGCCATTGAACTTCAACGTTATGGTATTGAAGTCATTGGAGTTGATCGTTATCCCAAAGCCCCTGCAATGCAGATTGCTCACCGTTTCCATGTCATAAACATGTTGGATGCAAAAGCATTAAAGGACGTTATTGAGCTGGAGAAGCCAGATTTAGTTATCCCAGAAATTGAAGCCATTGCCACCCAAGCCTTAATAGAACTAGAGCAACAAGGTTTGCATGTGGTTCCGACTGCCAATGCGGCAAAACTGACCATGGACCGTGAAGGTATTCGCCGACTCGCTGCAGAAACTTTAGCGGTACCAACATCAAAATATTATTTCTGTGATACCCAGGCCGAATTTGAACAAGCTGTTTCTGATATTGGTATTCCATGCGTAGTTAAACCAGTAATGAGCTCGTCAGGTAAAGGACAGAGCGTGATTAAGTCGACCGACACTATCCAACAAGCATGGGCATACGCTCAAGAAGGCGGCCGAGCAGGCAAAGGACGCGTGATTGTTGAAGCCTTTATTCCCTTTGACTATGAAATTACCCTCCTGACTATCAGCGCCGTCAATGGGATTCATTTTTGCGAGCCAATAGGTCACCGCCAAGAAGATGGTGATTATCGTGAATCATGGCAGCCACAAGCGATGTCGGCGGTAGTGTTACAAAAAGCCCAAGCTATGAGTCAAAAAGTGGTTGAAGCCCTTGGCGGTTATGGTTTATTTGGGGTCGAGTTGTTTGTAAAAGGTGATGATGTTTATTTTTCTGAAGTGTCACCTAGACCACACGATACAGGCTTAGTGACCTTAATGAGCCAAGATTTATCGGAATTTGCTCTGCATGTACGCGCAATTTTAGGATTACCAATCAGTAATATTGTGCAGCATGGTCCTAGTGCTTCTGCAGTTATTCTTGCTGAAGGCACATCAACTAATATCCGTTACCAAGGTATGGCTGCCGCTTTAGCACCTGCCGACACTCAATTACGCTTATTTGGTAAGCCAGACATAGATGGACGCCGTCGTTTAGGTGTTGCATTAGCTCGCGATAGCTCAGTGGAACAAGCAATCGAAAAAGCCAAGAAAGTGGCGAGTAATATTAAGGTATTGTTTTAATAAGAGTTGAACATAAGCAAACTGAAGTTAATTAACACAATCCTAAGCCGTAGAGTGTCTGCGGCTTAGGATTTTTATTTGAGCTTGTTTTTTGCTCCGAGCGTTACTTTTGGCAGTGGTTTATCAGCCAAATGAAAGTGGACTAACATTAGCAAACGAAACAGCGCTTTAAGCTTAAGACCTTGTTCAAACTTACCCGCGTTAATCAGTTTTTTCAGTACTGTTATTTTCATGTACAGTTTTTTTACCAACACATCGCTTGGTTCACCAAGGTATTTATCGAACTCTTTATAACCGTCAATGGTTTGCGGAGCCAACTTAGCTTGACGAATATGTAATCCCGACAGCATCGCTTTATCGAACGCTTGGGTTTCTAGCCCCTTGATAATGTCTGCGGCACAAAGTTTTTGCGCTAACCCATCAACAATAAAATGAATATTCGATTCAATTTCAAATTGCAGTGCATGAGTGTCATGACGCACGTTATCAAACCTTGTACGTTCTTTATCAACAAAATCAAACAAAATTTTCCAGAGTGACATGTGCAAATTCCGTTCAAGCACTCAATACTGAGCGCTAAGATTTACACTCAACACACTATAAGAGAATGATGAGTGTTCGTTTTAACCATTAACCTGATTCAACGCTTTGCCCTGTTGAAACTGGCGTACATTCTCAACCGCAATATTAAGTAGGTTTTTTCTGGCTTGTAATGTCGCCCATGCGATATGCGGGGTAATGGTAATGTTAGCGGCGCTCAGTAAAGGGTTATGACTACTTGGCGGCTCAGTGGATAACACATCAACAGCCGCAGACCCGTGACCATTATTAAGCCACTGAGCGAGATCACTTTCATTAATCAAGTCGCCACGGGCAGTATTGACCAATAAACAGCCCGGTTTAAGTAAACGTAGACTGTCATTGTTTATCATGTACTTTGTCGCGGCATTAAGCGGACAATGTAGCGAGATAATATCGGCTTGTTTAAATAAACTGTCGCGATCACACCATTGAATTGCATCAGGTAAATCTGTTTTAGGTTGAGTGGTCGTAATCAACACTTTCATGCCAAACGCGACACCTAAATTGGCAACCTGTTGGCCAATATCACCATAACCCACAACGCCGAGAGTGAGGCCTTTTAATGAGGTTAATGGTGCTAAGGTAAAACAAAAATCTCGTTGTACAGCCCACTGCCCTTGCTTAACGGCTTGGTCATGTAAGGCCACCTGCTGATGGTGATGTAGAATATGAGCGAACACCATTTGCGCCACGGAATCAGGACCGTAAGCAGGAATGTTAGTTACCACTATTCCCTGTGCTGATGCGGCATCAACATCGACCACATTGGTGCCTGTGGCCAAAACCCCAATATAAGCTAAGTCGGGTAGCTGTTTTAAGGTCTTTGCGCTGAGTACCGTTTTATTGGTAAGTACAATTTGTGCACCTTGGCAGCAACTGACAATGTGATCATGTGTTGTATGGTCGTAAATATCACACTCCCCTAACCCTTTAAGCGCCTGCCAATTCAAATCACCCGGGTTAAGGGTATAACCATCTAATATCACTATTTTCATCTACTGCCTCATTCCTAACAAAAATACGTTATCAGCATACGTTAACGCATACCGCGCGAGCTTTTAATTCGCTCGTAAGCGGCTTGAATATCTTGAGCTTTGGTGTTGGCCAGTTCCATCATTTCTTCTGGTAGACCTTTTGCAACAAGCTTGTCTGGATGGTGTTCATTCATCAATTTACGATAGGTACGCTTAATATCTTGATCACTCGCAGATTCTTGAACACCAAGTAACACATAAGCATCAGTGAGCGACATTTTATTACCTTGCGGTGACTGATGATGAGTAAACTCAGCTTGCCAGCGTGCAAGTAGTGCATCGAGTTGTGCAGCAAGGCCTAGTTTTTGGGCAATAACAGACAATATTTGTTTTTCGTTAGCCTGTAACTCACCATCGGCTAAGGCCGTTTGGATTTGGATCTCTAAAAACATTTGCGCTAATTCAACTCGGCCCTCTGTGACTTGCCGAAACAATTCAAGCTGTTTGATTAAATCAAAGTCTGCATGACGGCCTTCACGAAACGCAGTTTGTGCATCGACACGTGATTGCCCAGACAACTTCATTTGATCCATTAACAAAGTCGCAATGCGTATATCAGTTTCGGTAACTCGCCCAGACGCTTTTGCGACATGACCCATAACGGCAAATGTAGAACGAAAAAACATCGCCTGGCGTTCACTGCCTTTGCGCATTAACATCGTTAATCCTTGGCGTTTATCAAAAGCATGACCTAACCACAACCCTAAAATAGCCCCCCCAATACGTCCGGCCATAAACCCAATGCAAAAACCAAAAACCTTACCCCAAATTCGCATGCTGTCTTCCGCTATAATTAAATAATAAATTCATATCCGCCCATGATATAGGCGCAATAACTTGGTTTAAGCCTGAGTCAATAATCTATTCTGTAACTGTTCGAGCCTCAACAGTGTGCCAACATCGCACCAATAAGCATTGAAATACTTACCAATAATACGTTGTTGCGCAATGCCTTGTTTAAGCAAAGGCCCTAACGCTTGCTTGCCTGCAGGAAGATCGTTAAATAATTGAGGATGATAAATGCCCAACCCTGAAAAAGTAAGCTTTTGTACATCGTTTAAACTTAGTTTCCCCTGAGTATCAAGAGAAAAGTCACCTTGAGGGTGATGTTCGGGGTTATCAACTAACCACAAACAAGCATCAACATAGCCTTGTGACACTTGCGTATAAGCCATCGTCACATCAGGTAATTGGTCAATAAATATATCACCATTAATCACTAAGAAGGGGTCATCACCTAACAAAGGTAATGCTTGCTTAATACCACCTGCCGTTTCTAACGCCACAGTTTCTTTGCTGTAACTAATCTGCATCCCCCATCGACTGCCATCACCTAATATTTCAGGTAATTTATGGCCTAGCCAAGCTTGATTTATCACGACATGCTTAACCCCTATTTGGGCTAACTTTTCTAAGTGATATTCAATCAAGGGCTTACCTGCAATACTCACAAGCGGTTTCGGCAATGTATCAGTCAACGGACGTAAACGTTCTCCTCGCCCTGCGGCCAAAATCATTGCATTCATATCTCATTTCCTACTTCAGGTGCGGGTTGTTGCTTAACCAAGGGGACAATAACGTCATTCACCCAAGTGCTAAATTGAGCTATTTGAGGGTATTGCGCACCCATATCGATGATATATTGCAAGGTTAATGGAATATCCGCCAAATAACCGCGCTTGCCATCACGGTGATATAAACGCGCAAAAATACCCGCAGCTTTTATGTGACGCTGAATTCCCATTAAATCAAACCACTGTTTATATGTTGAAAATACTATATGTTCATCGAGTAATTTTTGTTTTATGGCGAGTTGATAATGATATTTCATTAACTGATTAACGATATCATCTGGCCAACGTACGTAACAATCGCGCAGCAACGAGACTGCATCGTATGTTACAGGGCCAAGCACTGCATCTTGAAAGTCAATAACGGCTAATACTTGATCATTTATCAATAAATTACGGCTATGGAAGTCTCGATGCATACCGACTTGGGGTTGAGACAGCACATTTTGAGTTAGCACCTCAAAAGTAGACTCGATCATTTGCTTCTCATTGTCCGTTAGCGTGTAATCAATGTGTATATTTACTAACCAATCAACAAATATCATCAACTCACGATTAACAAACTCGGCATCATAATTGGTTAATGGTCCACTATCGGTATTTGTCACCCCTGCAATCGTAGGTAAAAGACTTAACGCTTGTTGATAGTAATCGGCCACATTATCAAGGTTAAGTGCCGACAACAATTGTTGCTCGCCAACATCTGTTTGCAACACAAACCCTTGTTGCTCGCAGGTTGCAAGTACCTCAGGGACAAGTAACCCAGCGGCTTTGTATGCTTTTGCCATTGCCACAAATGGCGTTATGGGCACTAAGTCGACAGGGGAATCAGAAACGATATAATGATTACCTTGATGATGAATACGAAAATAACGTCGAAAACTGGCATCACCGCAAATCAAGTCAATGGTAACCTCTTCGCCGAAAAATTGGCTTAACCAGTGACTTAACGCAACAAATCTTGGATCAGATAAAATCATCTCAATGGCTCTTAGCGAAAAATTGCTTTATTATAGCCAGCATAACATTTGGAAACAGCTAAAGAATTGAATGTTTACTTAGCTGAGTATCTTTTTCTCTCCAAAACTTTTCCGGAATCAGAATTCATAAATTATTGACAACAATGCAGATCCGTTATTTTCTGGCACTAAGCCTACTCCCAAATATCGTGTTGGCTGATGAGCCTCCAACGACCGAAGCACCTGCGTTGCAATGTGTTATTGCTCCGCCCGTCTCGCGTTCATTCGAGGACCGAGCAGCATTAACTGGTATTTCTGATGATCAAATTGTAATCATTAGTGATTATTCCACTGTTTCTTATAATAATCAGGCTGAATTTTCAGGCGATGTTAGCTTTAGTCAGGGGATGCGACATATTGCCGCCGACAACGCTGTGTTGGATCAAAAGCAGCAACGTTTAAACGCAGATGGAAATCTCATATTTAAAGATGAATTATTTACCGTCACCGCTGATTCATTAGAAGCACAAATGAGCAACAATAATGCCACACTAAAAGGGACTCAATATTGGTTGCATGGGCAACAAGTTCATGGTGATGCGCAAAAGTTACAAATTACCTCAGACAATAATTTGTTAATGACCAAAACCAATTTCACCACTTGCCCTGTTGGTGATGAATCATGGTTGCTCGAAGCTGACATGATTAAAATCGACAGCAAAGAAGAATGGGGTGAGATCTGGAATGCTAAATTGCGAATTGCCAATATTCCGGTGCTGTATATCCCGTATATGACGGTGCCAGTGTCAGACAAACGTAAATCGGGTTTTCTATTTCCGAGTTTTAGCACTAGCACCACTAACGGAGTGGAAGTAAGTACGCCGTATTATTGGAATATCGCCCCTGAATATGATTTAACTTTCACTCCAGATTATATGTCATCTCGAGGTTTATACACCAAAACTGAATTTAGGTATTTAGCCGGCGAACGTCAAAATGGTCAGCTCAATTTTGAATATTTAGACAGTGATAATAAACTCACTAATAATGCCGATCGTTATCTGTACCATTGGAGCCATCAAGGCGCGGTGGATAAAAACTGGCGCGTTAGAGCTAACTACACAGACGTGTCAGACAATAATTACTTTAATGATTTAAATTCAGACGTTAACCGTTCTACCGATAACCAACTGTCGCGGATAGGCGAAGCCAGCTACTTTGAGCGTAATTGGGACTTCAATATGCGCGTACAAGATATTAAAGTACTTGGTGAGGATGAAAAACCTTATCAAGTCATGCCACAACTTAACTTTAACTATCGTGCAGCGGATGTATTAAATACTATCGACTTTAATTTTAATTCCGAACTCACCAACTTTCGTCATCAAGATAACGAGTTAAATACCGCAACACGCTTACATTTGGTGCCCAGTTTAATTTGGCCAATACAGGGCCCTGCTGGCTCATTAACCAGTGAAGTAAAGCTATTACAAACGCAATATTGGCAAAATAACGTCGATGAGAATTCAACTCTTGAAGACTCTGTCAGTCGGACAATTCCGCAAGCCCGTATACATGGCCAAATAAACTTTGAGCGTGCCAGTCAACTATTTGATGAACAGTATCGCCAAACACTTGAGCCACAAGTTCAATATTTGTATGTCGGCTACGAAGACCAATCAAATATTGGTGTTTACGATACAGCCCAATTACAAGACGACTATTATGGTTTGTTCCGCGATCGTCGCTATTCAGGCTTAGATCGCGTTGCCGATGCAAATCAATTCACATTAGGTTTTACCACTCGTTTATTCGATGAAACAAACCACGAAAAACTTAAATTTAGTGTCGGACAAATTATCTATTTTGAAGACTCTAAAGTCATCTTTGAAGATACTAACAAAGAATCAACCCAGTCCACGTCGGTATTAGCAGCAGAGCTTGACGCACAAATTTACAACGATTGGTTTGTGAGTGGCTCTGTACAGCACGATACTGAAAAAGGTAAAAACAAGAAAAACGAAGTCACATTGGATTATCGACCAAGCAATGATAAATTATTGCAGTTAAGCTACCGCTACGTGCCTGACTTATTGAATACCAATACAAATGACCGTGTGAGTATTTCACAGGCTGGCGTACGGACATCTTGGCCGATTAGTGACAATGTATATTTTGTTGGCAATTGGTACTACGACCTAAATCAGTCGCGTAATATAGAAACCTACACCGGCGTGCAATACGAATCATGTTGCTGGGCATTGCGCCTAAGCTACCATTACCGTATAAAAACCAACTACGACGACGATCTGTCTGAAACCTTTGACGGACGAGAAGAGTTTGAACGAGGATTTTACCTGAACTTTGTTATTAAAGGGCTCGGAGGCTCAGGTCCATTAGGCGTCAATGACATGTTAAATGAAGGCTTATTTAACTATCGCAAACCACTTTACTTGAGGAATTAACACTCTTTTGTGGTAGATTGCTGAACCTAGCGATAATCTCATAGTCCAATAGCAACAACCATGTTGTTAAGTAAAATGTAATAACCCTATTCGGCGATATATCGCCTGTTTATATTGAATTGAATGTGCCAAAGGATTTAGTGGATGAAACACAGTAAAAAAATAATTTTTGCATTATTAGCACTGGCAATAAGCCACACTAGCTTTGCCGCGCCAGTGCCATTAGATCGCGTATCAGTACAAATTAATGATGGTATCATTCTAGAAAGTGAAATCGCCAACATGGTTACCACTGTTAGGGCTAATGCTAAGGCCGCTAACCAAACTCTGCCATCTGATGAAGCCTTGCGCACTCAGGTCATTGAACGCCTCATTTTAACCCATTTACAAATGCAAATGGCTGAGCGTATCGGCTTACAGATTGGTGATTTACAATTAGATCAAACGATTGAAAATATTGCAAAAGAACAAAATATGACGGTTGCTCAAATGCAACAGTCAATTGAAAGTGAAGGAACGAGCTTTAGTCAATATCGCGAACAATTGCGTCAGGAAATCACTCTAGGTGAAATTCAGCGTATTCAAGTGCAACGCCGAATTCAAGTTTCACCTCAAGAAATCAATGGGTTAGTTAAATTGATTCAAGAGCAAGGTTTAAAAGATGTTGAGTTTCAAATTGGTCATATTCTGATTGAAGTACCAAGTAACCCAACGAGTGAACAGCTTGAGAATGCTAGCCGTCGTGCAGAAATCGTGCTTAAGCGCTTAAAAGATGGTGATGATTTCCGCAGTACAGCTATCGCATCGTCATCTGGACCTAAAGCACTGGAAGGCGGCATATGGGACTTTATGAACATTAATGAAATGCCTACCTTGTTTGCAGAAGTCGTAAGTAGCGCAAAAAAAGGAGACATACTTGGTCCTATTAAGTCAGGCTCTGGTTTTCATATCATTAAAGTCGTTGACACTCGTGGCTTACAAACAAAAGAAGTTGATGAGGTCAAATCACGTCATATCCTCTTAAAACCATCTCCAATTTTATCGGAAGATCGTGCTAAAGCGATGCTAACTAACTTCTTAGTTCAAATTCGTGCTGGCGAAGCTGACTTTGCTAAACTCGCCACCCAATACTCAGAAGATCCAGGATCAGCTGCAAAAGGTGGTGAATTAGGCTGGGCAGATCCTGGTATGTATGTGCCTGAGTTTTCGCAAACCCTTGCAAGCCTTCAAGAAGGTCAAATCAGCGAGCCGTTCCGTTCAACTCACGGCTGGCATATTGTCCAACTTGAATCGCGTCGTAAAACCGATGCAACTGAACAATTTAACAGTAACCGTGCTCATCAGTTAATCTTCCGTCGTAAGTTTAATGAAGAGCTACAAAACTGGTTAGACGAAATGCGTGCAGAAGCGTATATCCAAATCGTTGAGCCAGAAAGCAGACGAGGTTAAGCAAAATTAATGACTAAACGTATTGCCATCACCCCAGGTGAACCAGCAAGTATTGGTCCAGACTTAGTCATCAAACTCGCTCAACAGGCATGGCCTGTTGAGTTAGTTGTTTGTGCCGATCCCAATTTGCTCATGTCACGAGCTAAAATGCTTGGATTACCTCTACAACTTAGGCCTTATCAGCCGTCGCAGCCGCCAAAGCCACAAGCAGTAGGAACATTAACTATTGCGCCTTTTACATTAGCCGAAGAAGTTCAATGCGGTGTATTGAATGAGGCTAACAGTGCTTATGTCGTCGAAACATTACGCTATGCCGGCGAGAAAAATATGTCGAATGAATTCGACGCCGTCGTAACTGGCCCTGTACATAAAGGTATTATTAACCAAGCGGGCATTCCGTTTAGTGGTCATACTGAGTTTTTTGCTCTACAAGCCAATTGCGCAGATGTTGTCATGATGCTGGCAGCTCCTGGTTTACAAGTGGCACTAATGACCACTCACATTCCTTTAGCGTATGTTGCTAAGGCCATTACCCGCGACAGACTGCATCACATTATTAGTATTTTACACCGTGAGTTGGTGAGTAAATTTGGTTTGGGTTCACCCAAGATTTATGTGTGTGGGCTTAATCCGCATGCTGGAGAAGACGGTCATTTAGGCCGAGAAGAAATTGATATCATCATACCTGCGCTCAACGAATTACGAGAACAAGGCATGGATATTGTTGGCCCATTGCCAGCAGATACCTTATTCCAGCCAAAATATCTTGAACAAGCTGACGTGGTATTAGCCATGTATCATGACCAAGGATTACCTGTACTTAAATCATTAGGGTTTGGTAAATCGGTCAATATCACCTTAGGTTTACCTTATATCCGCACTTCAGTCGATCACGGTACCGCGCTAGAATTAGCCGGCAGTGGTAAAGCGGATTGCGGCAGTTTTACCTGTGCATTAAACAAGGCCATCGAATTGGCCTCTAAAAGTAAGTAACCCATTTTAATGAGTAATAAAGTACATTTAGGCCACACGGCCAGAAAGCGTTTTGGACAAAACTTCTTAACCGATGAAGGCGTAATTAGCCGTATTGTTGGGGCCATTTCACCGGATAATGATCATGTCATGGTCGAAATTGGACCCGGCCTTGGTGCATTAACAGAGCCCGTTGCAGATTCAATTGATAATTTAACCGTTGTTGAATTAGACCGCGACTTGGTTGAACGTTTACAACAACACCCAATACTAAAAGACAAATTAACCATTCACCAAGGTGATGCTTTACAATTTGATTTTAGCCAATTGCAACAGCCTGGCAAAAAAATGAAAGTGTTTGGAAACCTTCCTTACAATATTTCAACGCCATTGATGTTTCATTTGTTTGAGTTTGCAGAACAAATAGAAACTATGCACTTTATGTTGCAAAAAGAAGTTGTTTTGCGTTTATCGGCAAGCCCTGGCACTAAAGCTTACGGCCGGTTAACCGTTATGGCACAATATTTTTGTCAAGTGGTGCCCGTATTAGAAGTACCACCAACAAGCTTTACTCCAGCCCCAAAAGTGGATTCTGCGGTAGTAAGATTGTTACCTTACGAAGTCAAACCTTGGCCGTGCCAAAATGTCGATGTATTAAGACACTTGGTCACGACAGCATTTAATATGCGCCGTAAAACCTTGCGAAATAATTTGAAGGCATTAATATCAGACGACGAATTTGCAATACTGCAAATAGATTCGAGTCTGCGGCCAGAACAAATTAGCGTTTCGCAATATGTGGCTATGGCTAATATGCTGTGTGACAAAAAAGATTAATTACAAGGGCATGCTATATTGAGCATGCCCTTTCGCTTTAGGACGTAAAATGAGCCTGGATAAATCGCCTATTAAAATTAAAATCGACACTCAATATTTAGAACAGCAATCTGATGTTGCCGAGAGTAAATATCTTTTTAGCTATACCATTACTATCATCAACCTAGGTGATACAAAAGTGACCCTCAAAGACCGACATTGGATAATTACTGATGCCAATGGCGAACAAAGTGAAGTGAAAGGGCCAGGAGTCGTTGGCGAAACACCGACAATAGATCCAAATACAGCTTACCAATATACCAGTGGCACTATGATGGAAACACCTGTGGGCTTTATGCAAGGGTTTTACGGAATGGAAGACCACAAAGGCAAACGGTTTTTAGCCACTATTCCTCCCTTCCGTCTTGCTGTGCCAGGGATACTTCAATAACTTATGGCGCACTATTTTGTTGGCGATGTTCAAGGCTGTTACTCAGAATTGCAACGACTATTGCAAAAAGTGGCCTTTAATCCATCGAAAGATCAACTTTGGGCTGTAGGCGACCTCATTGCTCGAGGAACAGAATCACTTGCAACACTCCGCTTTTTTCAATCATTACAAGATTCAGCAAAAGTGGTTCTGGGCAATCATGATCTACACCTATTGGCTTTACACGGAAAGTTAAAACGAGCCCACCCGCAAGACCATCTTGAGGAATTACTCAACGCCCCCGATATCGATAACTTGGTCAATTGGATCCGCCAACAACCACTCGTTAGAACCTTGCCCGAACACAATATCATCATGACCCACGCTGGTGTCCCTCCCCAATGGGATATATCAACCCTTGAATATGAAGCACAGCAAGTTAGCCAAGCATTACTGCAAGATGATTATTTAACAGCATTAATCGCTAAAATGTATACAGAGCAAGCCGAGCCATGGTCAGCAACATTAAAGGGTATTGCGAGACTTCGTTATTGTATCAACGCATTAACTCGAATGAGATTTTTGCACCTCGATGGTAGTCTCGATTTTAAATGTAAATTCCCCCCGAGCAAACAGCAATCTGCTACATTACGCCCATGGTTTGAATTTCCATCGCAAACAGCAACACACAACACACTCGTATTCGGACATTGGGCCGCACTCATGGGCCACACAAATGATGCACGTTTTCTTGCATTAGACACAGGTTGTTGCTGGGGAGAACATTTAACATTGTGGCATCTTGAGAAAAATGAATATATCACCCAAAAAAAGCTTAATTTAACCTTAAACTAAAGTACCATTTAGCCGATAGTTAACTGTACAATTTATTACACTTACCTGAAAAACATTTGCCCTATATTAAATGCTGTATAGTAATATGTGATGGCAACAAGATAATAAAAAAATCAGGATCAAAATAAAAATACCCGGAGTACTGTATGAAAATTAATGTAGCGACCAGAGTCATTGGCGGTTTTACCGTAGTGACGCTGTTACTGATGATCCTCGGTGGTGTCACTCTTCTGAGTAATAACAGCATTAAAGATGGGACCACAATTCTTAAAACGGTGAGTTTACCCGCGCTAGAATCAACAAGTATTCTAAGCGAAAATTTGAGCACTCAACAAAATGAATCTTTGTTGGCTTATTACAGTTCCCGTTCGTCAAAAATACCTGCTATCACAAAGAAGCTAACCGAACTAGACAATGCGTTTGAGCAGGAATTGAATCGTTTAGCTAGTCTAGTCAAATCACAACAGCAACTGACAGCGCCTCTCAGCGAACTCACCAAAAATTATCGAGTCTACGAAAAAAGCGCTGCGAGCATGCTAAATGAACGTGAAAGTTCATTAAAACAACAAGAGCAATTACTGAGCTTACGCAGTAATTTTGAAAACGCAGCAGATGATGCATCGTCAATTTTACTTGATATCATTGACCTTGAAACCAGTGAAGATGCAACAGAGCAAAGCCTCGCGGCATCTGCAAGTTTAGTTGACACAACGTTTATCAACATGATTACCACCATTTATGATCTTGTTGGATCAACAGAACAAAGTAAGTATGACCTCATCATCAAAGAGCTGAATTACATGATGAGCGAAGTCAAAGCAAAGCTTAACTACATTAATCGTCAAGGCGAAGGCGTTGTAAGCAGTTCAACACTTGAAGATCTCGCAGCAGAATCAGCTAAAGTATTGGCGTTTCTTGATGGTAGCAACTCCATTCAAACATTAAAGCAGAAACAACTACAGCATGAATTTGCGGCTGAAAAACAGCTAGCATCGACGCAAAGTGCTGCTAAAGACGTTAATAAAAGAATGACAGTATTAGCCAAATCAATCGATAAGTTTGCAGGCGAAATCAGCTCTGCAGCTATCGACATTATCGATTCGGCAGCCATAAAAACCTTATTAGTGGTATTAACGGCCATTGTCGTCGCTATTATTGTCAGTATCGCAGTGGTTAAACCATTAACCAAGTCACTTGAAAAAGTTAACCGAGCATTGAACGTGCTAGCTTCGGGTGATTTGACCCATAAATTAGATGATAGCGGCCACGACGAATTTGCTGAATTAGCCAAAAACTGTAACAGTCTAGTCGATAGCTTGCGTAGCCTGATCATTGGTATTGTTGACCGCTCAAACCAGTTAGCTGCGGCAGCCGAAGAAACCTCAGCAATTACTTCGCAAACAACCATTGGGATTCAAGAGCAAAAGAGCCAAGTTGACCAAGTTGCTGCGGCAACCACAGAATTGAGCTCAAGTGCGCAACAAGTATCAATGAGTGCAGACCAAGCACTGAATGAAATCAAACAAGCGGACCAAGAAACACAACACATGCGTACTCTTGCAGAAGAGAGCAAAAATACAATTATTGCTCTTGCAGAAGAAGTCGCTAAAGCTGGTATTGTTATTAACAAAGTACATTCTGATAGTGCATCAATTGGTTCTATTTTAGACGTTATCCGTGGGATTGCTGACCAAACAAACTTGCTTGCCCTTAACGCCGCTATTGAAGCAGCTAGGGCGGGTGAACAAGGACGAGGTTTTGCCGTTGTTGCAGATGAAGTGCGTAATTTGGCATCACGTACTCAGCATTCAACCAGTGAAATTCAACAAATGATTGAAGTATTACAACTCGGCACACAAGAAGCTGTAGCAGTAATGGAATTAGGCCGTACACAAGCAGATAGCTGTGTTGAAAAAAATGAGCAATCAAACTTAGCCTTGGAAACAATTAGCCAGTCGGTTCATAAAGCCTATGATTCTGGTAACCATATTGCTAATGCTGCCCAAGAGCAGAATATTGTTAGCCAACAAGTTTCAGAAAAACTAGAGCATATAGCATCAATTTCTGAAGAAACCTCAACCGGAGCGGATCAAACCGCGCAATCAAGCCACCAAGTGGCTATGCTTGCAGAAGAGCTACAAGCATCTGTACGCGAGTTCAAGGTTTAGTTAATACATTGATGTAAGGATTATCAAAAAGGCCCTCACAGGGCCTTTTTTGCCCCTATCTTATACTAAGTATCGATCAGATTATTAATATAAAAAAATGCCGATAATTTCTTATCGGCATTTCTATTTCAGTTTATGGTACTGACTGCTTTATTTATTGAACAATAGACTTAGCTTTACAACCCAAGACGATCTTTAATGGCAGCGGTAATAACGCTAGCATCGTGACCATTGGCAGAAGCCCAATCTAAAATAGTTTTGCCATCAGCTTCAGGTGCAGCAAGATCAGATGTAGGCAAACGTTTCGCGATAAACTCACCGACGTCAGCAGCATTCGACTTGTAGGCAGTACGCAATAAACTGCTGCCATCACAAGAAATACCAGTGTAGATATTACGTAACTTAACTCGACTCTCTTTCATTTTTTTACGTAAACGGCTTTTATCGTCTGATTTTACATAATCACAAATATTTGCAACTAATTGTTCTGTATCGGCAATAGCAGGGGCTGACACAAAAGATGCTGCAATCAGGGCTGCAATAGCTACAGGCAATAGACGCATCTGACACTCCTTTAATCTTTATAATTGTAGGCAATGAACTCAATTTCTGTTCAAAATAACTGGTTCATTTTATTTCAGGGTTAAACGCGACTAATTTAACACTTTTTAACGAGTGTGTTAAAGCTATATTGCAATCCGTTGTCGTTTGTTGCAGTTTCTGAATTCTGTAAAACCCAAGAGCCATCATCCCAATCGGGAAAGAAAGTGTCACCATCAGTGTCTAAATCAATCATAGTTAGGTATAAAACGTCGGCTTTAGGTAATAATTGAGCATAAAGTTGCCCACCGCCTATAATAACTAACTCTTCACACTCACCCGCTGCAGCGATTGCATCTTCATAATTTGTTACACAAGTTACGCCTTCAGGGCTAAACTCTGTATTACGACTTATCACTATATTGAGTCTTCCAGGTAGTGGCCGCCCAATTGATTCAAATGTTTTCCGCCCCATCACAATAGGTTTAGACAAGGTAATAGCTTTAAAGTGGCGTAAATCTTCAGGCAAATGCCATGGCATTTTATTATCTTTCCCTATGACTCTGTTATTGGCCATTGCGGCAATCATTGCAATACGCATTAAAGCTAACTCCTTATGATTAAATAATCGGTCTAGTGCGGTAATAAAGTAAGCTAGGTAGCGCTAGCCCAACGGCAAGGGCGCCTAAAATAAACACCGTTTTCAGCCCATTTAAGATAACTTGTGCAGTAAGTTCAGGGCTAACTTGGCTTTGAGCTGTTAACTGAATTAATGCAATAACAGTATTAAATGCATAAGTTCCTGGGACCATAGGAATAATGGCTGCTACAGCGTACATTAAAGGTGGTGCTAAATGACGTTTAGCAAATTGAATAGTTATCACCCCAACAATAGCTGCTGCAACAAAGGTAGCCCATTCAACAGGCATTGAAAAATGTAATAAAAAGGTTCTTGAACTATGACCGATGGCTCCTGCGATGGCACAATAAACTAAATAGCGTCGTGGAACATTAAAGACCATGGCAAAACCAACTGCAGGAATAGCAGAAAAAAAGGCATCATGAAGTAACACATTAAGAAAGGACAACATTAGAAAATTCCGCCCATTTGCATCGCAATCGTAATACCAATAACCGACGCCAAGGTTAATAAGGTAGCATGACCCCAACGGGAAATCCCCACATTCATATGGCCTTTAACCATATCTGAAATTGCATTAATTAACGGAAATCCAGGGACGAGCATCAGCACACTTGCGGCCATTGCAGCTTGAGGAGTATTGGTCATCGGCCACATATAACTAATT
Organism: Shewanella sp. A22; assembly: GCF_053850585.1. Taxonomy (NCBI): domain Bacteria; kingdom Pseudomonadati; phylum Pseudomonadota; class Gammaproteobacteria; order Alteromonadales; family Shewanellaceae; genus Shewanella; species Shewanella sp. A22. The sequence goes on along the minus strand of NZ_JBSQBN010000057.1, from coordinate 5,947 downwards.
TGGGCTACGGCTGTAATCACAAATGCAGTCAATGAGAAATTAACGAGTAAATTGAAATGCCGAGAGGCAAGAAACAAACGTACCATCATACCAATCGATGAGGCAAAAAAGGTAATAATGCAGGCGATTAGGTCACCATCAAATAAATGACAAAAACTAGCACATGACAACCCTATCATTGGGACTAAAGCTATTGCTGGATAAGCTTTAGGTTTAATGTGTGCAAGACGTCGCCTAACTTCATTAGCACCATAAATGCCCTTTTCTGCCAGTATACAAATTCGTTGAAGCTCACAAATCACCATCATATTAATGCCATGAGCACGAATACGCCGGGTAGTGGTAATACATCGACCATGCACCAAGCTTGTTAATACTAATGCATTCGATGAAATAGATAATTCAACGCTGGCAAGTCCTAGCGCTTTACCTAAACGCTGGCTGATCTCTTCAACGAGATCAGACTCAGCACCATAAGCCAACAGTAGCTGCGCACTGCGCACTACAAGGCGGGTAATATCATTTTGGCTATCTGCGTACACGATATTCTCAAATGAGCAAATTAACGTTGATAGATAACTTCTACATCATAATCATCATCATCGAAATCATCGTCAAAATCATCATCATAATCTTCATTCGCGTTTTCATCTGCGCCACTATGATAATTATCCCATTTAAACTCGACATCAGCGTCTGGGGTCACTTCTTCGACAATGGCAGGTAAAGCTCTTATATAATCAAGCATCTTTATGCTTAACTCTTCAGTACCATTTCGATTAAAAGCTGACATAGTATATACATCACCCTGCCAATCGAGCTCTTTAACAATATGATCTATTTTCTCTTGCAGCTCATCTTCCAGTAACAAATCAGTTTTGTTAAATACTAACCAACGAGGCTTCGCCGCTAACTTAGGTGAATATTTTTCTAATTCGCCCACGATAGCACGTGCAGAATGCACAGGGTCAGAACCATCAATAGGTAGAATATCAATAATATGCAGTAACATACGGCAACGTTCTAAATGCTTTAAGAAACGGATACCAAGACCTGCACCATCTGCGGCACCTTCAATCAAACCAGGAATGTCTGCGATAACAAAACTCTGCCCAGGACGCGGGTTAACCACACCAAGATTAGGAACTAATGTGGTAAAAGGATAATCAGCAACTTTAGGTGTTGCACGCGATACTGCACGGATAAAGGTTGATTTCCCTGCATTTGGCATGCCTAACAAGCCGACATCAGCAAGCAACAACAGCTCTAGCTTGATTGAGCGTACTTCACCGGGGGTGCCTAAGGTCTTTTGACGTGGAGCACGGTTAGTACTGCTTTTAAAGCGAGTATTACCTAAACCGTGAAAACCACCTTTAGCCACAAGAAGCTTCTGTCCATGCGCAGTCAAATCACCAAGAGATTCTTCGGTTTCTTGATCGATGGCTCGAGTGCCTACAGGTACTTGAAGGATTAAATCGCTGCCACCATGACCAGTACAATCACGACCGCGGCCATTCGAGCCACGTTCAGCCATATGAAAACGAGTAAAACGGTAATCAATTAGTGTATTGAGGTTTTCATTAGCTTGCAGATATACACTGCCACCATCGCCACCATCACCACCATCTGGACCACCATCTGGGACATATTTCTCACGTCTAAAACTCACGCAACCGCTTCCGCCGTCACCTGCTTCTACACGAATATTCGCTTCATCAACAAACTTCATACTGACTCCTGACGCCACTTAATCTGTAATTATAACCCCAAATTAATGGGATTTGCAGGAAAGCGCTGAAGATAGCATTCATCACGATATCGCCTACTGCATATAAACAAAATCATTAAACTATCAACTTTAGTTTAATGATATAAAAAACACAAAAGCCCCACCATAGGCAGGGCTTTCGAGATCTAGCTTATAAAGAATTAAGCTTCGATGCTAATAAACTTACGGTTATTAGGACCTTTAACTTCAAACTTTACTTTACCGTCTGTTAATGCAAATAAAGTGTGGTCACGACCTACACCTACATTTACACCAGCGTGGAATTTAGTACCACGTTGACGAACGATAATATTACCAGCTAGAACTGATTCACCGCCAAAGCGTTTAACACCAAGACGTTTACTTTCTGAATCGCGGCCGTTACGAGTAGAACCGCCAGCTTTTTTATGTGCCATGAGTTAGACTCCTAAATTATGCGTTAATCGCAGTGATTTTAACTTCAGTGAACCACTGACGGTGGCCCATTTTCTTGTCGTGATGCTTACGACGACGGAACTTGACGATAGTTACCTTTTCGCCACGACCGTGTCCAACAACTTCAGCTACGACTTTACCGCCAGTAACTAAAGGAGCACCAACATGCACTGTTTCACCATCAGCGATCAATAAAACTTGATCGAATTCTACGGTTTCACCAGTAGCAACTTCTAATTTCTCTAAACGAACTGTATGACCTTCAGCAACACGATGTTGCTTTCCGCCACTTTGAAAAACAGCGTACATAGCTATTTCACTCCAAATGACTAACACGCTAACTCATATTATTGACGAGACTAGGTGCTAAAAAACTTTTAATGACAATGGGCGCGGATTCTACGCGAAGAATCGTAATCCGGCAAGCCCTAATTCACAATCAAATAAAAAAGACCTTATTACTGCACACTATTCATTAATAGCTAATGTGCCAGCATCAAAATTTAGTTAACATGTTTTCGCTCAATTATGCTTAAATTTTATAGGTAAATTGATAGGAATTAAACAGTTTTTCGCAAAATCAGGGGTATTTAAGCTCAATTATACAAATACATACTTTGAAAAATAGCGCAGATATCCTGTAAGATATGCGCTCTAATTCGATATACTAATTAAGGGTGCGAACCCTGTCGCCCAACAACCAGAGACTATTATGGATTTAAACGCCATTCGTCAACTGGCTGACACTGATATGCAAGCAGTCAATCAGCTGATATATAAACAACTTGAGTCAGATGTAGCCCTAATTAACCAATTAGGTTTTTACATTATCAATGGCGGTGGTAAACGTTTACGTCCGTTATTATCAGTTTTAGCCGCCCGGACCGTTGACTATAAAGGCGAGCAGCACCTTAAACTCGCAGCCATTATTGAATTTATCCATACAGCATCGTTATTACACGACGATGTGGTTGATGAGTCAACGCTGCGAAGAGGCCGCGAAACTGCCAATGCATTGTTTGGTAATAGTGCCAGCGTTCTCGTAGGTGACTTTTTATACACTCGCTCATTTCAAATGATGACCGACCTCGATAACATGAAGGTGCTCCAAGTTCTTGCTCATACCACCAACGTGCTCGCTGAAGGTGAAGTACTGCAGCTAATGAACTGTAATGATCCCGATACCACAGAAGCAAACTATATGCGGGTCATTTACTGCAAAACTGCAAAATTGTTTGAAGCGGCAACTCAGTTAGCCGGCGTATTAGCCAATGTGAGCCCAGAGCAAGAACAAGCATTAGCTGATTACGGTAAATATCTCGGCACAGCCTTTCAACTCACTGACGATTTACTGGATTACACAGCTAACGCTGACGAACTAGGCAAAAACATTGGTGATGACCTTGCCGAAGGTAAACCCACCTTACCGTTAATTTATGCAATGGAAAATGGGTCGGACAAAGCTAAAAAACTCATAAGAGAAGCGATCGAACAAAGTGATGGCACTAAAGCAATTGATGAGATTTTAGTTGCTTTAGATGAATCTGGTGCATTGGTTTATACGCAAGAAAAAGCGCAAGCCGAGTCACAAAAAGCCATTGACGCACTTAATGTCTTTCCTGATAGTGACTACAAACAAGCATTAATTTCATTGGCTCACTTATCCGTTAATCGCAATAACTAAACATCTAACGATCATATTCAGTTGCTAATGATGACCCACCAATAAAAGCGGTATGAATATTATATTCATACCGCTTTTATTATCAAATTTGCCAATTTATCGGTACTGAACCTTGTTCAATTAACAATTTATTTATGCTTGAAAAATGACCGCAGCCCAAAAATCCACGATAAGCTGATAACGGCGATGGATGTGGACCGTTCAATACATAATGATGAGATGCTGTGATCAAACGGCCCTTTTTAATGGCATGATTACCCCAACAAACGAATATAATCGGCGACGATTGCTGATTTAACCGTTCTAACGCATTATCAGTAAACGCTTCCCATCCAGCTTTTGCATGCGAATGTGCCTTCCCCTGCTCAACGGTCAATACGGTATTTAATAACAAAACCCCTTGTTTTGCCCAAGAAGTCAAGTTGCCACTGTTGGGAAAAACAAAGCCGTCTATATCATTTTGCAGCTCTTTATAAATGTTAACTAATGATGGCGGTGGCTTAATGCCGTTTTTAACCGAAAAAGACAGTCCGTGGGCTTGCTTAGGTCCATGATATGGATCTTGCCCTATGATCACCACTTTGACTTTATCTAGCGGTGTTAGCGTAAATGCATTAAACACTTCATCTTCAGGCGGATATATCGTTTTATGTTCATTACGTTGTTGTGTAATAAACGACTGTAACCGCTGGTAGTAAGTTTGACGCTGTTGCTGTTGAATAAACGCTTGCCAATCTTTGGTCATATTCATCCTTTCATTAAGCACTGTGTACTCAAAAATTAACCCACTGATATCAATTTAGTTTATTATAGGAGCTTCGTTAATACACATAAAACATGATAAGTATGATGTCACTAAGTAACCACAAAAACACAAATGAGTTTGGATTTACTCTAATAGAATTAGTGGTGGTCATTATTATTCTAGGGATACTTGCCGTGGTGGCATTACCTAAATTTTTAGATTTAGGCCAAGATGCCAAAATCGCCACAGTAAAAGCTACTGGCGGTGCATTTTCTTCAGCGATAACGTTAGCTCATGTAAAATGGGCTGCGATGGGATACACAGGTCCAGCAGATAATTTAGCTATTTTCAACCAAACCGGAACTGATGGCGAACTGGATATGAACCAGTGGGGTTATCCGGCACAAAATTATCAGCCTTATGAAGCGTTCCCAAGACTCGATAATATTTATGACTGTTTCTCCGTCTGGATGACAATTCTACAGGATCCCCCAAGTGTTTCTGATAGTGTAGATAAAGAAATCTCTGATTATAAAATTGAGTATATAAGCCCAGACCAATGCCGCTATCACAGCAATTCACTGACATTAACCTCTATATATTATGATTCACGTAACGGCCAAGTCTTGATAGATTCAGATCCCAATAGCTAATTTTTTACCTGATATTTACATTCAAAAACGGTACACTCAATGGAAAATTACTAACCAATTAAGTGGATCCGATGTCTGAACCCAAAACAGAATTAACAATGTATCAAATAGCTGACCAATTTATTGCCTTAGCAAATCAACTAAGCCAACAAGAAAATGATATCGGTAAAGTGGGCACAGCAATGAGATTTGCTTCAGCCCGTTTTAACGCATTCGAGGCAGCCATAAAATCAGCGGATCTTGCCACAGAAAAAGATCATGCATTAGCTTGGTTTTCAGATGAATTCAAAGCCATGTTAAAAGAAAACTTAGAAGATCATATCGCTAACCCACCAGTTCCTGCACCATCAAAAGAGCAAGAGAGCGACGACAGTGTACAAATGTTTAAAGGCTAAAAGCTGCCAGTAAGCAACGAATAATCTGCTGATTATTCCTACCAGACCACTGTTAGGAATTATTGGTTTAGCCCTGCTTCGATTAAAAACTCCCTATCGCCTTCTTTGTTTCTAACAACGTTCCCGAGAGACTATATGTAATACCAATCCCATTAAATATCTGGTCAGTTCAGAGTCTCTCAGGTTTTTCAATTCAAGGCACATTGATGTAGAAATGGTTGTTGCCTTTTAAATCGATGTAACACAGAAGTGGAATACCTGAGAGAC
>NZ_JBSQBN010000056.1:0-28799 GCF_053850585.1 Shewanella sp. A22 | reverse complement strand
CATGGATGCTGGAGGTAGAGTAACGCAGGAGCTTGTTACCGAGAATCACTATTCGCTTCAATCATCTGCCTTGCCTACAGCACTTTGAACTCCCGCTGAAAGATCACATATTTAATAGGATTGGTATCATATTGGCCAGAAAAAAAAACAGCAATCGGCATTAAGTTAATCCAAGTGAATGATCAAATCGACTCAGAGTTTGTTTTACATGTCACTAGTGTATTTGGCCTAGGTTGTTTATATGATTTTTCTTTAACCGCAAACCCTAAACGTAATAAGTCTATTTTTAATGCCCGGGTTAGTCAAAAAGCGTGGTTAATCGATTACCCCAATTTATTTGTTACAGAATAATCAACGTCGAAAATCCATATTAATAAACCTACAAAACCCAACTAATAAATACCTCTTTGGTCACTTTTTGGTGCTTTTTTGTGATCCAAATCAACCAAATTTGAACTAAGTTAATACCTCTATAGAGGTATTTTGCTTTTATTGATCTGCATCAACGTTATTCTAAAACGACTTAGGTAGGTTAGCGACAAGTGATGAGGATGCACAAAATTGCATCTCGTTGTTATTGCCAAGGAGTGTTAAGAATGAATAAGAAAAGTACCCTAAGTATAGTTGCTGTATCGTTATTAACTGCTGGTTTATCTTTTTGTGCTTCGGCACATCAAGAGGGTGATATTATCGTGCGGGCGGGTGTTGCGACTGTGGCACCAAATGAGTCTAGCCCTGTTGTTGCCGGTGTAGCCGAATTTGGCGTGAACAGTAATACTCAGTTAGGGCTTAATTTTGGTTACATGTTAACTGATAATTGGGGGGTTGAGCTATTAGCTGCATCGCCGTTCAGCCATGATGTATCGCTTGGCGCGTTAGGTAAAATTGCTGAGACTAAGCATTTACCACCGACATTAGTTGCTCAATATTATTTTGGTGATGCTCAGTCTGCATTACGTCCATATGTTGGTGTTGGCGTTAACTTTACTAACTTTTTTGATAGTGAATTTACCCAAGATGCAAAAGACCTTGGTTTAGATAATTTAAGTTTGTCTAACTCTTGGGGGCTAGCGGCTCAAGTTGGCCTAGATTACAAAATTAACAAGGATTGGTTAGTTAACGCGTCAGTATGGTATGCGAAAATATCAACTGATGTGAGTTTTGACATGGGCGCAGATCACCTTGTAGTCGATACTGATATTGATCCATGGGTGTATATGATTAGTGTTGGCTATACCTACTAATATTTAATTATCTTTGGATAACAAAACAGGAACTCATGAGTTCCTGTTTTTATATGATTAAGACTTTTTTTTGGGTTTCCAATGGCGGGTATTGTATATATATTCTGGAAGTAATCGGTTTATCCACGCGACTATGCGCCAGCGTTTAGTTACATACACTCGACGTTTTCCTTTTTTCAGCGCCGTTAAAATTTGTTCAGCCACTTTATCAATGGGTGACAACAATAATTGGGTATTTAAATGTACCGCTTTATCAAATAAACCTAATTGAATATCGCTGATGGTAATAGGCAGTTTTAAGCGCTGAGCATGCATGCTAAGCCCTTGCAGATAATTTGTAGCAAAGGCTTTGGAGGCATGATAAGCCACATTAGGGCCTCCGCGTTGGCCTGCTATTGAATTGATAGCGGCGAGTTGACCGTATCCTTGTTCGCACATCAATTTAAAAATACACTGACTAGCAGCAGCAAACCCCATGACATTAACGTCAATAGTATGTTGGTCAATAGACCACGGTAGGGTGGCGTCATAATCATTAACACCTGTATTAATGATGGCTAAATGGGCACCATTATGCTTGCTCCAAGCCGCATTAAGTTGTGTTATTAGTGTGTCTGGCTGGTTAATCGTTAACGGATACACACTGACTTCACCAGGCAGGCTTTGACAAAACTCGCTGAGCGAATCAGGGTCGTTAACAAAAAGAACTAGCGAAACCTGTTGTGCAGATAATTGTTTAGCAAGAGTTTGACTGAGCTGGGAGCTTGCACCAATTATCATAGCTGTCGCAATTGACATAGTTAACCTCATCTTAAGTAGTGACTCATAATAGAAATATCGCTTGTTGATAACAAGCGCGAAAAAAATTCAACTTAAGACGTGTAGACTTCTAGACATCCTTGTGTATGATGGATATATAAATGATTGTTGGTACACAACTTCGCTAATATAGCGTTCTGTCTGTGTTTGGTCATCTTTACCACGGTAAAGGTGCGTTAATACTAAATGGTGATGTTGACTACTGAATGAATCTAACAGAATGTTGAATTTGTGATGTGGTAAACAAAATGGTTTATCAACATTAATCCATTTACTGCACTATCAATCAAACTGTCTGTGTTTAATTAACCTAAAAGGTAAGACGTATGCCGGTTCGAATTCCAGATAATCTGCCTGCAGCAGGTATTTTAGAGTCAGAGAATATCTTTGTGATGTCAGAAACCCGTGCTGCTAATCAGGATATTCGTCCTATGCGGGTATTAATCTTGAATTTAATGCCGAATAAAATTGAGACAGAAACGCAATTGCTGCGTTTACTCGGTAATACACCTCTTCAAGTAGGGGTCGATTTATTGCGTATTCATGATAAAGAATCTAAGCACACCTCAGTTGATCACATGAACACGTTTTACCGTGATTTTGAAGATGTACGCAATAATAATTATGATGGTCTTATCATCACGGGTGCACCACTTGGGCAAATTGATTTTAAAGATGTGCTCTATTGGGACCATATTCGTGAAATCATCGACTGGTCGCAAAACCACGTTACATCGGTACTGTTTTTATGCTGGGCTGCTCATGCTGGTTTGTATCATTTGTATGGATTACAACGCCAGTTATTGCAAAATAAGCGCTCAGGTGTGTTCAATCATTGTCGCACCAGTGATCCTCATCCATTATTACGAGGATTTGATGATGAGTTTTTTGCCCCTCACTCACGGTTTGCTGAAATGGACATAGAACAAATTCGCCAACATCCTGATTTAGAAATATTGGCTGAGTCTGACGATGCTGGGGCATATATTGTACTGAGTCGAGATAATCACAATTTATTTGTAATGGGCCATCCTGAGTATCAAAAAGAGACCTTAAATGAAGAATATCAACGTGATGTAGGCCAAGGGCTTAATCCTGATATTCCACAAAACTATTATCGCCAAGATGATCCGAACCAAGACCCTATTGCTCGCTGGCATAGTCATGGCAGCTTACTTGTTAGTAATTGGCTTAATTATTATGTATACCAGCTAACCCCCTATGACTTAACCGACATGAGCGCAAAAACGCCTTGGGAAAATAAAAAGTAATACCAAAGGACTAGGGGTAAAATGCACCATAGTCCTTTTTTATTAACATCACACCCCGTCAATATCCGCTTCTATTTCATCTTGTAGACTAAAGTTCAATTCAATTTTCTCCCGTAAACTTAACCAAGAATAACGCTTTTATAAACAATCTATTAGTTTGATTTTTGTGATTTAAAGTTTCCAGTGTAAATCTTCAATGACAACACAATGAGATTAACATCACAATTTAGATGATTTTTTACTTGCTTTACGTTAGCGTCAACGTCAAAGTGGTGTGATGTTATTTTTTCTAAGTGCAGTAAATTGGAGTGGTTATGAGTACAGAGCAAACGGGTCAAGATATTGTTATTGTTGCCGCGAAACGTACGCCTATGGGTGGATTTCAAGGGGCATTGTCTGAAGTGGCATCACCAGTATTAGCGGCAACCGCTATTCAAGGTCTTATTGCCCAAGCAGGTATCAGTGTCGACAACGTTGACGAAGTGCTAATGGGTTGTGTATTACCAGCAGGACTGGGTCAAGCGCCTGCTCGTCAAGCCACTCTAGGAGCAGGTTTGCCATTAAGTACCGGCTCGACAACAATCAATAAAGTCTGTGGTTCTGGAATGAAAACCGTGATGTTAGCGCATGATTCAATTAAAGCGGGATCAAGCCAAGTGGTAGTGGCCGGCGGCATGGAAAATATGAGCCAAGCACCCTATTTGCTCGACAAAGCGCGCAGCGGAATGCGTATGGGCCATGGCAAAGTGATGGACCACATGTTTTTAGATGGCCTTGAAGATGCTTACACTGGTGGTGCAATGGGTACATTTGCACAAAAAACGGCAGATGACTTTGGCCTAACCCGCGAGCAAATGGATGCTTTTGCATTAAGTTCGCTCGAAAAAGCTAATGCAGCGATTAACTCTGGCGCATTTAAAGATGAAGTGGTGCCTGTCACCATGAGCACGCGTCGCGGTGACGTGACTGTTGATACTGACGAGCAGCCAGGTAACGCCCGCCCAGAAAAAATTCCGACATTACGTCCAGCATTTACCAAAGACGGCACGATTACAGCAGCCAACTCTAGTTCAATTTCAGACGGCGCTGCAGCGCTAATGTTAATGACACGCGAAAAAGCACAGCAACTGGGTTTAAACGTATTAGCGACTATTAAAGGTCACACTACCCATTCTCAAGAACCGTCGATGTTTACCACAGCACCGGTTGGCGCGATGCAAAAACTGTTCGATAAAGTGCAGTGGAGTAAAGATGACGTCGATTTATTTGAAATTAATGAAGCGTTTGCCATGGTCACCATGTTGGCGATTTCTGAACTGAAATTAGATGCCAGTAAAGTCAACGTTAATGGCGGTGCATGTGCAATGGGACACCCAATTGGTTGTTCTGGTGCGCGTTTGTTAGTCACATTGATTTACGCCTTAAAAGCACGTGGCCTTAAGCGTGGCGTAGCATCGTTATGTATTGGTGGCGGCGAAGCTACAGCAATGGCGATAGAAGTGTAAATAGACAATACAAGTTAAGTTCGACAAGACCACCGCACAGGTAGATGTACACGCAGCCACTTTAGTGAGACTGACAAACACAACAAATCGCGTCACCTGTGCAGTAACTCAATACGAGTGAGCTTGTTTCACTCATAAGATGTTCAAGGATCGAGGAAAGCAACATGATCACACAAGTTAAGCATTACATTGATGGCGAATTCACACATGGCAATGGCGATCGCAATATTGATGTCACTAACCCTGCTAATAATTCAGTTATCGCCAACATTAACTGTGCTACCACTGCCGAAGTCGAATTGGCTATACACAGTGCTAAAGAAGCGTTTAAGACATGGAAAGAAGTGCCCGTATCTGAACGTGCGCGCGTCATGTTGCGTTACCAACATTTGCTAAAAGAACATCACGATGAACTGGCGACCATTTTGGCCCAAGAAACCGGCAAAACCTTTGAAGATGCTAAAGGCGATGTATGGCGTGGTATTGAAGTAGCCGAACATGCCTGTAACGTAGCGTCATTGATGATGGGCGAAACGGTAGAAAACGTTGCCCGTAACATCGACACCTACAGTTACACGCAACCATTAGGTGTGTGTGCGGGTATTACGCCATTCAACTTCCCCGCAATGATCCCGTTATGGATGTTCCCATTATCAATTGCTTGCGGTAATACCTTTATTTTAAAGCCTTCTGAACAAGATCCGATGACGCCGCAACGTTTAGTAGAGTTGTTTGTTGAAGCGGGTGCGCCAAAAGGTGTATTACAACTTATTCATGGCGACAAAACTGCAGTTGATATTTTGCTTAGAGATCCTGCTATTAAAGCGATTTCGTTTGTTGGTTCTGTGGGGGTTGGTCAATACATTTACAAAACCGGTACCGACAATCTAAAACGTGTGCAAGCGTTTGCGGGGGCTAAAAACCATTGCGTGATCATGCCTGATGCTAATAAGCAGCAAGTGATCAACAACATGGTTGGTGCCTCAGTGGGAGCAGCTGGTCAACGCTGTATGGCTATTTCGGTTGCAGTGTTTGTAGGTAAAGCCAAAGAATGGATCCCTGAGTTAAAAGAGGCGTTAGCGAAAGTTCGCCCAGGATTGTGGGATGACAAAAACGCTGCTTACGGCCCAGTGATTAGCCCTGCGGCAAAAGAGCGGGTACTCAAACTTATTGCCCAAGGCAAAGCTGAAGGTGCTGAATGCTTATTAGATGGCAGCGACTTTACCTTAGCTGGTTACGAGTCGGGTAACTGGGTTGGCCCAACCATGTTTACCAATGTCACCACCGACATGAGCATTTACAAAGAAGAGATTTTTGGTCCTGTTTTGTGTTGTATGGAAGCGGACAATTTAGATGATGCTATTGAGCTGGTTAACAACAGTCCTTACGGCAATGGCACTTCTATCTTTACTGCATCTGGCGGTGCCGCTCGTAAATATCAGCACGAAATAGAAGTCGGCCAAGTAGGGATTAACGTACCAATTCCGGTGCCATTACCTTTCTTCTCGTTCACCGGTTGGAAAGGCAGTTTCTATGGCGACCAACATGCCTACGGCAAGCAGGCGGTGCGTTTCTGCACCGAAACCAAAACCATCACTTCACGCTGGTTTGATACAGAAGTCGTTAGCGGTCCTAACATGAGCATTGACCTGAAATAAACGTAGTTCGGTTTAGTCTCTGTTTGTCGCGACAAATTTCTGATTTTAAGAGTGTTTAGTAATCAACCTTGATTTGTCGCGGCAATATTTATCAACTAATTCAACAAGACAATTTTGACCCGTACCATTAGATGACGTTGTAACACAGACTATCTAATGGGTAAGCAGCTTAAGCCGCAGACGGGCAAAACTTCAAATGACCCAAGAGTCATCCAAGACAATATTAGGAGTCCAGCATGGATTTTAATTTAAACGAAGATCAGCATCAGTTTGCTGATTTAGCCCGTCAATTTGCCGCCGATGAGTTAGCGCCATTTGCCGCTAAGTGGGACGAAGAACATCATTTTCCTAAAGACGTGATTCAAAAAGCCGGTGAACTGGGTTTTTGTTCATTGTATTCGCCAGAATCAGAAGGCGGCATGGGTTTGTCTCGTTTAGACGCTTCCATTATTTTTGAAGAATTAGCTCACGGTTGTACCGCCACTACGGCAATGTTAACGATTCATAATATGGCTACTTGGATGGTCACCACATGGGGCACTGAAACCCTACGTAAACAGTGGTCAGAAGGCTTAACCACAGGGCAGTTATTAGCTTCTTACTGTTTAACGGAGCCTGGTGCCGGTAGTGATGCGGCTTCATTGCAAACCAAAGCTGTGTGTGATGGTGATGATTACCTGATCACAGGTTCAAAAATGTTTATCTCTGGTGCTGGTGAAACCGAATTATTAGTGGTGATGTGCCGTACTGGCGAAGCTGGCCCTAAAGGGATTTCTGCTATTGCTGTACCTGCTGATGCGGCCGGTGTTACATACGGAAAAGCTGAAGATAAAATGGGTTGGAACGCACAGCCAACAAGATTAATTAGTTTTGAAAACGTGCGCGTGCCCGCAGCTAACTTACTTGGCGAAGAAGGCCAAGGTTTTACTTTTGCCATGAAAGGCCTAGACGGCGGACGTATTAATATTGCTACCTGTTCAATAGGTACGGCCCAAGCTGCACTGACTCGTGCAACTGAATACATGAATGAACGTAAGCAATTTGGTAAACCGCTAGCGGCATTCCAAGCATTGCAGTTCAAACTGGCTGACATGGCAACCGAATTAGTGGCTGCCCGCCAAATGGTACGTTTAGCGGCCTTTAAATTAGATACTCAAGACCCAGAGGCCAGTGCTTATTGTGCAATGGCTAAGCGTTTTGCTACTGATGTGGGTTTCCAAGTGTGTGACGGTGCACTGCAAATTCACGGCGGTTATGGTTATATCCGTGAATATCCATTAGAACGTCATTTTCGTGATGTACGAGTGCACCAAATTTTAGAGGGCACTAACGAGATAATGCGTTTAATCATTGCCCGTCGTTTGCTGGCCAGCGATGCTCATCCAATCCTGTAAAGGTTTATTTACTTGAGACGCTTTACTGTAAGGATATAACATCATGACAGCACAACCAGCTATTTTTAAACATATTGTAGGCCATACGGCCATTTTGACGTTGAATAACCCACCAGCAAATACTTGGACAGCAGACAGTTTACAAGTACTCAAGCATATCGTGCTTGAACTGAATCAAAACAAGGAAGTTTATGCCCTTGTGATCACCGGACAAGGTGATAAGTTTTTCTCCGCGGGGGCTGATTTGAATTTATTTGCTGATGGCGACAAAGACAATGCCGCCACCATGGCAAAACACTTTGGTGAAGCCTTTGAAGCCTTGAGTACATTTCGTGGAGTGTCAATTGCAGCGATCAATGGCTACGCCATGGGGGGGGGATTAGAAGTCGCATTGGCTTGTGATTTACGTATTGCAGAAGCACAAGCACAAATGGCGTTACCTGAAGCCTCTGTGGGGCTTTTACCTTGTGCGGGTGGTACTCAAAACTTAACGGCGTTAGTTGGTGAAGGTTGGGCAAAAAGAATGATCCTCTGTGGCGAACGCATTAATGCCGCCAAAGCGGAGAAAATCGGCCTTATCGAGGAGGTCGTCGACGAAGGACAAGCCCTTGATGCCGCAATAGCATTAGCAGCGAAAGTGGCCAAACAGTCACCTAGCAGTGTTAGTGTATGTAAAACGTTAATCCAAGCTGGACGTAATATGCCACGAGCCCAAGCATTGCCGCTTGAGCGCGAATTATTTATCGGCTTATTTGATACCGAAGATCAAGCTGAAGGTGTGAATGCCTTTTTACAAAAACGCGCCGCTAACTGGAAGAACCGCTAATGACTCAAGATGTAATATTTCAAACATTAGGCACGCTATCAGGTCAATCTATTGGCGTCGTAACATTAAATATCGAAAAAGCGCTTAATGCACTGACTCTCGACATGGTTGCCGCCATGCAAGCCCAATTATCTCGCTGGAAAACCGATAACACTATCGCCTGTGTGGTGTTAACTGGAGCGGGAGAAAAAGCATTTTGTGCCGGTGGCGATGTACGTGCAATTTACCATGCTTCTATCGCAAACCCTGACCATATCAACGAAGAAGCTTGCCGTTTTTTTACTCAAGAATACCAACTAGACTACTTGTTGCATCAGTTCGGCAAACCTGTTTTGGTATGGGGGGATGGTATTGTAATGGGCGGCGGGCTTGGACTCATGGCAGGTTGTAGCCATCGTATTGTTACTGAGCGCAGTCGTATTGCCATGCCGGAGGTCACTATTGGTTTATATCCCGATGTGGGTTTTAGTTATTTTCTAAACCGGATGCCGGGTAAGACAGGGCTGTTTTTGGGGTTAACCGCGTATAACATGAATGCCTCAGATTCGCTTTATGTTGGTCTAGGAAACTATCTTCTAAATAGCGATGAAAAAGAACCATTATTTGATGCCATGGCCGAACTGGCGTGGAGTCAAGATAATAACCAGAATCATCAACTGTTAAGTGGGCTGTTGACCAACATGAGTGAGCCTCATTTAGCTGCATTATCTGTTAGCCCACTGCAACAATTTCAAGCACAAATAGATTTGTTAATGGCGGGCGACATCCTCGATGTACATCATCAATTATCCACCTTAAACACTGATCTAGATTGGCTAAAAAGAGCACAAAAAACAGCCTTAGCAGGGAGCCCAATTAGTTGGCATCTTATTTTTGCTCAAGCAGCATTAGGCAAAGAATTGAGTTTGGCTGATTGTTTTAAGTGGGAGCTTGGAGTAAGTGTTAACAGTTGCTCTATGGGCGATTTTTGTGAGGGTGTGCGTGCTTTGTTGATTGATAAAGATCGCCAACCTAAATGGTTATTTGCAGATGTAGACGCAGTGGATGCGAATAAAGTGACTCAATTGCTTACCTCGCCTTGGGCTGAAGATAAACACCCATTAGCTGACTTTACTTAAAAAGGATTAATGACATGGCAACAGTAGCATTTATTGGTTTAGGTAACATGGGCGGCCCAATGGCGGCCAATTTAGTGAAAGCGGGCATGACAGTGACGGTGTTCGACTTAAATCCTATTGCCGTAGAAGCGTTAACGGCACAAGGTGCATTAAGCGCAAAAACGGCCTGTGGTGCCGCTGCAGCAGCAGATTTTGTGATTACCATGTTGCCAGCAGGTAAGCATGTGCGTGGTTTGTATTTAGGTGATGATAGCAGTAAAGGTTTGTTGGATGTGGTATCTACACAGGCAATATTGATAGATTGTTCGACCATCGATGCCGACAGCGCACGTTTAGTAGGCGCTAAAGCGGCCGAAAAAGGCATTGAATTTATGGACGCGCCAGTTTCTGGTGGCACTGCGGGGGCAGCAGCGGGGACCTTAACCTTTATTTGTGGTGGTAGTGATACTGCTTATACCCAAGCGCAAACGGTATTAACTGTGATGGGGGGCAATATTTTTCATGCAGGGGCCGTGGGAGCAGGCCAAATCGCTAAAATTTGTAATAACATGCTGTTGTCTGTGTTGATGGTGGGTACTAGCGAATCGTTACAACTTGGTTTGGATAATGGTTTAGATCCTAAAGTGTTGTCTGATATCATGAAAGTCAGTAGCGGCGGTAACTGGACGTTAGAGAAATACAATCCATGCCCAGATGTGATGGAAAATGTGCCGTCGTCAAAAGATTACCAAGGTGGCTTTATGGTTGACCTAATGGTAAAAGATTTAGGCTTGTCGCAAGAAGCCGCAATAGCGTCGAACTCAAGCACACCTATGGGGTCATTGGCTCGTAGTTTATATGTTAATCATGCTCGTCAAGGTCATGGTCGTCGCGATTTCTCAAGTATTTTTGAACAATTTTCAAAGAAAAAATAAAGGATTCAGTTGATGGAATTAAAAGATAAGGTTGTCGTCATTACTGGCGGAGCAGGTGGATTAGGTCTAGCAATGGCACACGATTTAGCTGCTCAAGGGGCTAAGTTGGCGCTTATCGATGTTGATCAAACTAAGCTTGAGCAAGCCTGTGCTGATTTAGGCGCGACAACTGAAGTGCAAGGTTACGCCCTAGACATTACTGATGAAGAAGATGTGGTTGCGGGTTTTAAATATATTGTTGAAGATTTTGGCCAAGTGAATGTGTTAATCAATAATGCTGGGATTTTACGCGATGGTCTAATGATTAAAGCTAAAGATGGCATTGTGACTGATCGCATGTCGTATCAGCAATTTCAATCTGTTATTAACGTTAACTTAACGGGCACATTTTTGTGTGGACGTGAAGCTGCTGCGGCAATGATTGAAACCCAGCAAAATGGCGTGATTATTAATATTTCTAGTATTGCGAAAGCCGGTAATATGGGCCAGTCAAACTATTCAGCATCTAAAGCCGGCGTTGCAGCTATGTCTGTTGGTTGGGCTAAAGAGTTAGCTCGCCATAATATACGTAGTGCAGCAGTTGCTCCAGGGGTTATTGCTACTGAAATGACAGCAGCCATGAAGCTTGAAGCGTTAGAACGTTTAGAGAAAATGGTGCCAGTAGGGCGTTTAGGTCAAGCTGAAGAAGTGGCTTCAACCGTACGCTTTATCATTGAAAACGATTACGTTAATGGTCGAGTCTTTGAGATTGACGGTGGCCTTCGCTTATAAGCGGGTAGTATTTCACATAATCAGTTTGTTATGATGTTGTCACGCCGAGCTTATGCTCGGCGTGACTTTTTACTTTTAAGGATTAATCTCGTGGCAAAGTTAGAATACCTGCTTAAAAAAATCATGCTTGTCGTGGGAGTACTTGGCGTTATTATTATCTATGGTGGTTTTTTATATTTATTCTTTTCGGGCCGCTCCACTGCCGCTTTACCTTGGTTTTTACTTATCTCGCCGTGGATTTGTGTGTACTTTGGGTTAACTCATATACAGCAAGTGGCAGTAATACACTGGTTTTCTCAAAAATTTAGTGTCAGAAAACCAACCAAGTAGCCTATTGATGTCTAACTTATCTCGATATTCTATCGTTTTTTATACCTTGACAGCCTTGGTCGCATTTGCTGCTAATTCGGTATTGTGTCGTATGGCATTATCGCCCCAACAAACATCCGCATTAATCGATCCTAACAGTTTTACCGCTATTCGTTTAGCTGCTGGAGCTGTGATGTTGTGGCTAATCATGAGATTGCGAATGCCTCAAACCACCATAAGCCGCTCCGCTAGCTGTGGTAGCGCGTTTTCTGCGGTGCTACTGTTTATTTACGCGGTGACTTTTTCGTATGCCTATGTACTACTTGATACCGCAACTGGCGCATTAATTCTGTTTGCAGCGGTGCAAATGAGCATGATGTTAATCAGTTATTTTCAAGGTCATCGCTTAACCTTAATTGAAGGATGGGGCGCCTTTTTAGCCTTTAGTGGTTTTGTATATTTGGTGTTGCCCGATGTGAATGCACCTTCAATGACGGGGTTGGCCTTAATGGCTATCAGTGGCTGTGCTTGGGGCGGATATACGTTATTAGGTAAGCAATCGGTTAACCCTTTGTGTGACACGGGCTACAATTTTATTCGCACTTTACCTTTGGTTATTGTGATGATCTTTGTAGTGTGGCAGTTGTCTCCATTGGTATCGATACATCAAACCACTCGATTAACTACTGAAGGTATCGTTCTGGCTATATTGTCTGGCGCCATAGCGTCAGGCATAGGTTACACTTTATGGTATCAAGCCTTACGTGGACTAACATCAACTCATGCAGCAGTTTTACAATTAACCGTACCTGTGATTGCAGCAGCAGGCGGCATTGTATTTTTACACGAGGTGATTAGTTTTCACCTTGGCGTATCTGCCTGCATTATTTTTCTAGGGATTGCGTTGGTTATCTTTTCAAAAGCACATCCCGTTACCCCTAAAATAAAAAACTAATGAGGTTCTATGAGCAATTCTACACCGTACCCTATTGGTACTCCTGGGCAAAAATGGACCGATGCAGACAAAGCTCAATGGTTAGCACACGTTATCATAAAGCGCAGTTATCAAGATGAAGTCGTCAGTAAATTCGCCCCACTAGCGAATCATTTCGAGCAAGTGCAATATGGCGCGTTATCCATTAATCCCGACAAATATCCGTTGGTTGCATTTAAATCACATGAATGGGACAACAATAAAAAAACGATTTTGATTACCGGTGGTGTACATGGCTATGAAACCAGTGGTGTTCATGGTGCTATTCAGTTTTTAGCCACTAAAGCACAGGGTTATACTCAGTATTTTAATGTGGCCGTTGCGCCGTGTGTTAGCCCTTGGGGTTATGAAACCATTAATCGATGGAATCCTAAAGCGATTGACCCTAATCGTTCTTTTTATGCCAATAGCCCCGCGGAAGAGTCTGCCGCACTGATGAGCTTTGCCGCCAGTTTAGGTGAGGTATATGCCCACATTGATTTACATGAAACAACTGACACTGACGAACTAGAGTTTAGACCTTTGTTGTCTGCGCGAGATGGTGTTGAATACGATAAAGGCATTATTCCTGATGGTTTCTATTTAGTCGGCGACAGTGACAACCCAACCCCAGCTTTTCAAAAAGCGGTGATTGATTCAGTCGCTAAAGTGACTCATATTGCACCTGACGATAACGGACAATTAATTGAAGTACCCATTGAGCAATTTGGGGTGATTAATTATCCGGTTAAAAAACTCAGTTTGTGTGCAGGCATGACCCATAACCATTTTAATACCACCACAGAAGTGTACCCCGATAGCCCATTAGTGACAGTAGAAGAGTGTAACGACGCCCAAGTGGCAGCTATCACTGGCGGCTTGGATTATATTGTTGAATATTTGAGGTTAGATAAAGCATAACGTCAGCGTTAGCGCTGCAAGTTGCTTGAATGTGACTTGCAGTGTCAACATCCTTCGTTAACATAATTTTACTGAGGGAGCTTTTCTGTTTAGGTTGATAAATAGACCGATAATCCTTACAATGTCGCGCTTTATATTTCCCCCTCGGCTATGCCGTATGCCAGTTTACATATTATGATTACTTACTTGAGTCATACAAACGTCAACTTAAGTCATTAAGCTGTAATTTGATTCAGGCTTAAACACACAACACGATTTGGAATTTCATTTTGATTACAACAGCTAACATCACAATGCAGTTTGGTTCGAAGCCACTGTTTGAAAATATCTCTGTCAAATTTGGTGGCGGTAATCGCTACGGTTTAATTGGCGCGAATGGTTGTGGTAAATCCACCTTTATGAAAATCCTTGCCGGTGATTTAGAACCATCGAGCGGTAATGTATCGTTAGATGTTAACGAACGTATGGGTAAACTAAACCAAGACCAGTTTGCATACGAAGCGTTTTCAGTCGTAGACACAGTGATCATGGGCCATCGCGAGTTGTGGAAAGTAAAGCAAGAACGTGACCGCATTTATTCATTACCTGAAATGAGCGAAGAAGACGGCATTAAAGTGTCTGAACTAGAAATGGAATTTGCTGAAATGGACGGTTACACTGCGGAATCTCGCGCAGGTGACTTACTGCTAGGTGTGGGGATTGGCACAGATCAACACTTTGGTTTAATGAGCGAAATTGCACCGGGTTTTAAATTGCGTGTGCTTTTAGCGCAGGCATTATTTTCTGATCCTGATTTATTGTTACTTGACGAACCAACCAACAATTTGGATATAGATACCATTCGTTGGTTACAAGACATGTTGAATCAACGTAACAGTACTATGATCATTATTTCCCATGACCGTTATTTCTTAAACTCAGTGTGTACACACATGGCTGACTTAGATTACGGTGAATTGCGCGTGTTCCCAGGTAACTATGACGAATACATGATGGCGGCTCAGCAATCACGTGAACGTTTAATGAGTGACAACGCCAAGAAAAAAGCGCAAATTGCTGAATTACAAACCTTCGTTGCCCGTTTTTCGGCTAACGCATCTAAAGCAAAACAAGCCACGTCACGTGCCAAGCAAATTGATAAGATTAAACTTGATGATATTAAAGCATCAAGTCGTGTTAATCCGTTTATTCGTTTTGAGCAAGAAAAGAAATTGTTCCGTAATGCGCTTGTGGTTGAAAATTTAGCCAAAGGTTATGGCACACCATTATTTAGTAAACTTGACTTGATGGTCGAAGTGGGTGAACGCATTGCTATTTTAGGGCAAAATGGTGTTGGTAAAACCACATTGTTACGTACTTTAGTCCATGATATTCCACAAGACGAAGGCACTATTCATTGGTCTGATAACAACAATATTGGTTATTACGCACAGGACCATGAAGCAGATTTTGCAAACGACATGACCTTGTTCGAATGGATGAGCCAATGGCGTAAAGAAAATGATGACGACCAATCAGTACGCGGTATTTTAGGCCGTATGCTATTTGGTGCTGACGACATTAAAAAGTCAGTTAAAGTATTGTCTGGTGGTGAAAAAGGCCGTATGTATTTCGGCAAACTTATCATGCAAAAACCAAACATTTTATTACTCGACGAACCAACCAACCACATGGATATGGAATCGATTGAGTCGTTAAACAATGCA
Organism: Shewanella sp. A22; assembly: GCF_053850585.1. Classification (NCBI taxonomy): domain Bacteria; kingdom Pseudomonadati; phylum Pseudomonadota; class Gammaproteobacteria; order Alteromonadales; family Shewanellaceae; genus Shewanella; species Shewanella sp. A22. Next base: position 13,370 of record NZ_JBSQBN010000056.1, on the reverse strand, counting down.
TTAGAAAAATACGAAGGTACGTTAATGTTTGTATCTCATGACCGGGCATTTGTATCATCACTGGCTACACGTATTCTTGAAGTTACCCCTGATGGAATTAATGACTTCAAAGGAACCTATGATGAGTTTCTTGCCAGTAAAGGCATTGAGGGTTAAGTTGGTTACCCAACATCTCAGTTAATCGTTAACACATTAAAAGCCCTGAACAATTGTTCGGGGCTTTTTGTTTTTAAAGCCATATACTCTAACTATATATCCATTATAGGCAGTCAATTTATGAACATTACACTAGAACAAGCATCAAGCACCTTGAATGAACTTAAATGTCGTACTAATTTTAATATTAAGAATGTGACCGAATACATGCTCCCCGAACTCAAAGAGCCTGTTTATTTACATGTTGAAGGTAAAACACCGTTATTGATTATCCGTCCTGCTTTTGAGGTGTTCTCTACTGAGCTTGCTACGATTGACGGAGTGCATGCTAAATATGATTATTATCACAACGCACAGATGACCCGGTTCCCAACACGCCAAAACAAAGGCTTAAATGAAATTCACTATGGTTTAGCGTTTCGGTTTGATACCACTGATTCGATCAAATTGTTTATTCACAGGCTGATTGAGATTGTAAATGGATAGAATATTCCATTAGGAGTTCCCTACATATGACAGAGCCATTTAATATTGATCAGTTTAATTGTTCCATTAGCGGTAAGGGACAAACCCTCGTTTGGGCTCATGGTTTAATTGGCAGTATTCAAAGCGAAGATGCAATAGGCTTATATGCTTGGCATCGATTCCCTAAACATTTACAGTTAATACGTTTTGATGCAGTTGGCCATGGCTTATCTACTGCGAGTGAGTCTGTGAAGGATTACCTGTGGCCAAGACTTGCTAAAGACATGATGAGTGTCGCTACACATTACCGCGCACCATTTCCGGTCATTCTTGGTGGACAATCTATGGGCAGTGCTACCAGCTTATACGCTGCTTTAGAGCATCCTGAAAGTGTTAAGGGGCTTATATTAATGAACCCGCCGATAGCTTGGGAAGCGAGGGCAACCCGAGTCGATTATTATCATAAAATGGCCAAAGCTGCACGTATACTTGGCGGCAAAGGATTAGCCAAAATTAATGCGCAGCACCTAGATAAAATGCTTCCTAGCTGGTTAATCTCTGCACATAAACACAGTGTGTTAGGTATGCTTGATGGGCTAAAATTGATGAAACGCCGAACACTCAGTCAGTTATTTACTGCAGCAGCCCAAAATGATTTACCCAATAAACAACAACTCGCCAAAATTAACATACCGACGTTAATTTTGGCTTGGCACGGCGATGAAGCTCACCCTATTGACACCGCTGTTCACTTGCACAAAATACTCCCTAATTCTACATTACACATTGCCAATTCAATTGATGAGGTTAATGGTTGGCCTGCATTAATTGGTGATTTTTGCCTCAGTTTATAAGGTTCTATTGGTTGTGCGATTCAATATCTTTGGATGTTCTTCTGGTTTAACAACACTAAAAAAGAGTTCATCGTATCGTTCAATTAGGCTGCAGCTGTATGTTATCGTTCAAAATGGTCAGCGAAAGACTTTAATAGTTTGAAGTTAAGGAAGTTAAAATTTAAATAATGCTAAATTAGCTGTGAGCGAGATCAGAGTTTCTGGTAAAGAGTTTACGTAAATCGATTAATGTGGTTTATGGTCTAGACTGAACATAATTTATTTACTTAATTTGCTTCTTTAAAGGATGTGTATGAATTGGCAATGGATTAGCGACCTTAAAATATCGCGCAAACTGGCTTTGCTCGTTATTCCCCCTCTGTTAACCAGTATTTTATTTGGTGGTATGTTCCTTAAAAATGAATACCAAAGCCAACACCAGTTAGCACTGGTTATCGACTTAACTCAAATTGCAATTACCAATAGTGCATTAGTACATGAGCTACAAAAAGAGCGTGGCATGAGTGCGGGTTTTATCGGTTCAAAAGGACAAGCATTTAAAGACAGTGTGCCTAAGCAACGTGCTGAAACAGACAAACAGCTCCAACGGTTTAATCTTTTAGCTCAACAAGATGATTTTCCCAAACAATTACAAACGATTTATGACGAAGTTGCCTCTGCATTTAGTCAATTAGACAGCATTCGTAACCGTGTCGACGGCCTTAATATTAGTGTTGCAGACCAAGTCAGTTATTACACTCGAATTAATACGTTATTATTATCGATGGTCGACAATGCTGCGAGTCAGAGTTTAGACAGTCTCATTAGTATCAAACTCAAATCTTTCGCGGCTTTTTTACAATTAAAAGAACGAGCGGGGATAGAAAGGGCGGTTCTGAGTACCTCTTTTGGTAAGACCGAATTCCCGCCGGGGTTATATCGAAAATTCGTCACCCTTGTGGCAGAACAACAAACCTATGCTGAGCGATTTATTGCCGCTGCCAGCCCTGAGAATATTCGTACGTTTACACAAGCCCAACAAAATAGTGCTATGTCGAATGTAGACCAACTTAGAGAAATTGCTTTTACTCAAGATGGTACAGCTATGGCTGCACAAGACCCTGAAGCTTGGTTTAAGATATCAACAGTTCGAATTGAGCTATTAACACAGCTTGAGAAACAATTTAGCCAAGATTTATCACAGTTAAGTCAAGATAAACTGACACAAGCGACACAACAGATGTACCTCACGGGGGGCATCTTGTTTTTTGCTCTGTTGTTTGTGGTCGTGATGAGCATGGTGGTTTCAAAGTATTTGCATGACAGTTTAAGTTTGCTACGCAAGCAAATGTTACACGCGGGTACTGAGTTTGATTTAACCACTCGCTTGGATCATCAATCTAAGGATGAGTTTGGTCAAATGGCTGTGGCATTTAATCAAATGATGGCGGAATTTGAAGAGGTGATTAGCCAAGTACGTCGTAATGCTGTGAGCTTAGTGAATGCTGTTGAGAAAATGAATGGCTTTACTCGCGAAATGCAAGCGGATGTTCAACAGGGCTCTTCTGAGGCCGAGCAGGTTGCTTCTGCCATGACGGAGATGAGTGCAACGGTAAACGAAATAGCGGCTAATGCGACTCAAGCATCTGAAGCATCAGCCAATGCCAACATCGAAGCGCAAAGAGGCAATAATGATGTCAATAAAACGTGTGATGCTATTCAAGTGCTGGCCAAAGAGATTGCCAATGCTGCTGATGCCATTGGACGTTTAGACAACGATGTACAAGGCATAGTGACCATTCTTGATGTCATTAGCTCGATAGCTGATCAAACTAACTTATTGGCCTTGAATGCAGCAATTGAGGCCGCTAGAGCAGGTGAACAAGGCAGAGGTTTTGCTGTTGTTGCTGATGAGGTTCGTACTTTAGCACAACGCTCACAACGCTCCACTGAAGATATTAAGAATATGACTGAACAACTTAAATCTGGTGCGGCAATTGCGGTTAGTGCGATGAAACGAGGCCAATTAGAAGCACAGCAAAGTGTTGCAGAGTCTCAACATGCAGGTAATGAGCTTAAATTAATTGCTGACCATGTTAGTGTGATTGACAGTATGAACGAGCAAATTGCTACATCAACTCATGAACAGTCTGCTGTGGCTGACGAAGTGAATCGTAATGCAATGAAAATCACCGAAATCTACCATAATACCTTAGAGATCTCACAACAGATTGCTTTGCTCAATGATAACCTCTTAAGTGATGCAAGTAATATGTCGCAACAGGTCAGTAAGTTTACCCTATCAACAAGCTAAGATGATAAAAGAGATGGCTAGCGAGCAAAGTGATGGCAATCTAAGCAAAGATGGCAAACGATAAAGAGCGGTAATTGAGAGCCTAGATTTTACATTGCTTTGCGGCGTAGAGGCGATAACAACTATAGCGCTAAGAATTTATACGCTAATCGCTTGTTATCGATTCTTACACCACTTATTTAACGCAATATTGCAATAGTTTGATAAAAAAATCGCTTCCCTTACGTTCAGCAAAAGCAATATTTCGCTCAGGAATTGACTCTGGGTCGGTATAGTTGGCTAACGCGATTTCCATGCTGGCTTCACGGATAATATGCAGGCAAGGGTAAGGTGAGCGATTGGTATAATTTGCCGCACTATCTTGTGGCTCGCCATCAAAGCAATAATCTGGATGAAAGGTAGCGAGTTGATACACACCATCATAATCTTGTTCAGCTAATAACGCTGTCGCATCATCAACTAAATCTAGATAAGCATAAAAGCCTTCAAAACCGCGCGGTAAAATAAATAACGTAGTTTCTGTTTCAGGGTGATGATCTAGGTACTGACATTCTGCCAATAACGCTTTTAATACAACCTTTATTTTAGTGTCTTCAATGGCTACATAACGAATACTGGCACGTTCGACTTCTCGGCGGGCAAAGGGACATATGTTGTATTTCATTATGACATCTTTTACCCACATTTCAGTGTGGATAAGACATTCATGTTGTTCCATTAATTGGCCTTTAACCCTATTAAATACATCAGTGTGCTGTAGGTGGTAACATCATTGGAATAATGGATGCCACTAACAATAACGCCATTGAGACATTAAAAATACGTTGTTGACGTTCATTTTTGAGTAAACGCTTGAGTGCTACACCAAAACTAAGCCACACCATTGCACAAGGAAATGCCACGCATAAAAATACGCTGGCTATGGTCATTACTTGGCTGTTTAATTCCTGTTGTACCGAAGTGAATGTTGCAATTGCGCCAACTGCCATAATCCAACCCTTTGGATTAACCCATTGAAATGCTGCCGCTTGAATAAAACTAAACGGTTTGCTGACTTGCTTGCCTTCCATTTTACTGCTGCTGTTAGCAATTAACCATGACAAATACAGCAAGTAAGTTATGCCGACGACTTTTATTACAGTGTGGATCATTGGGTAGGCTTTAAATATTGCGCTTAATCCAAGCCCCACCGCTAATATCATCGTCGGGAAACCTAAACTAATGCCCATTAAATGCGGAATACTGCGTTTGATACCGAAATTGACCCCCGATGTCATTAACATAATGTTGTTTGGGCCAGGCGTTATTCCGGCAGAAAAAGCAAATAATGCTATTGCAAATACCAATTCCATGTTGTCTTTATGTCCAAGCCCCATTAAAAATTGTTGGCATTTTAACGGTTAATGCTATGACAATCTAATAAAAATTATTTACCAATTTATAATTAAATTAGTGATTGTTATCTCAAGTTTAACGGGGTAGCGTAAACCTTACATAGACAGTGTCTAAAACGTATTAATAAATAGGAGTTTCTTTTATGTTAAGAAACTTAAGTCAGGTTCTTTTTGTCCTCAGCATCGTGATGTTAACGGGATGCACAACTGATGGTGTCAGTACAACACCCACTAACCGTATTACTATGGTGGCTAGTGGTGATTTATCTACGTTATCAAAAGCATATGCTTGGCATGGAAGCATGTTTGTTGTGGATACAGCGAATAAAATGGATGAAGAAGCTTTACGCAAACAATTAATCAGTTCAGTCAATAAATTAATGGCTAACAAAGGCTATCAGTTAGTATCAATTAATGACTCGCCACAAATGATTGTTGGGTTTGGTATGGCATTAGAGTCAGAAATGAGTGATACAGAGATCCTCGCTAAAGTAGGATTAGTACCAGGTCTTTATACCCAAAATATTAATGATGATTATGAAAAGGGGTCTGTTTTAATCGCCTTTTTTAGTCCAGGAGTTAAATTGCCATTTTGGCGTGTTTTAGCGCAAGGGTTTACCGAGCCTGCTCGTATTGTTGAAGAACGAGAAGCTCGATTTGATGCGCTAACTAAAATGATGTTAAATGATATTCCAACAATTTAAATACGGTTTTGGTGAATAAAAAAGACGCGATGAGCGCCTTTTTTATCTAGCAACATTGAGTTAGTCGTGTTTGACTTCCACTTCATAAGAGCCAAATTTTCGTATATTTATTACGCCAGTATCAAAGATTAAATATTGCCCTTTAATACCTTGCAATATGCCAGTTACTTCAGCCATTTTATCGAAATTATGTGATTTCACTTTTACCGGAAAATGTTCAATAGGGTAGTTAATGGCTTGAATGTTGGCATTTAAGCGTTCAATGACAATGTCTTGGTATTCGGCCGCAAGAGCGTGCAGTTTGTCTTCAATTAATGGAATAAGCACGCTGGCTTGTTCGACTAAGTCAATATCATCGTTATGACCTTTTAGCATGGCTTGCCAATGGGTTTTATCGTTAATAAATTTGGCTAATTCAATTTCGATTAACCCAGACATTTTACGGGTCGAGACTTTAAAAATAGGCAATCCTTGGGTGGCACCTTGGTCTATCCAACGGGTTGGAATTTGTGTATGGCGGGTAATACCCACTTTTATGCCAGATGTGTTAGACAAATAAACATAATGTGGCACAAAGCAATGTGACATAGCCCATTCTGGCTCGCGGCAAGTACCTTGGTCAAAGTGACACGTTTCTGGTTTCATAATACACATGTCGCAACTGGCTAGTTTCGTCATGCATACATAACAGTGACCTTGCGAATAACTTTTTTTGGTTTTTTTACCGCAATGACTGCAAAATATATTACCGCTATGAGTCATCGTGAGCGTTTTACCAATTAATGGATTAAGGGCTAAGCGCGCTTCACCAACAGGCAATTGATACTCCACCTCATTATTGTCATTGAGGTGGGAGTTAAGTTTTGATAGCGTTCCAAACATGGTTAATCCATTTTATCTTCATTATTTTGTGGCAGTTTAGCAGATGATGTAAATGGATTTTAGGCTAAATTGAACCTAGATTGTTCACAATACGTTCGATTAAGCTGATTTGCTCAGTTTATCTAGGACTACGTCATCGCCCATTTCATAAAGTGATTCGGTTATTTGATCTTCTTGAGCCGGGTCGAGTAGTCCTAATGTCATTGTGGCTTTAAATAATGCAATACCAGTGTGGCTTGCAGTTTCATATTGACTGCTAAATTGTTCAATATTTACGCCTAGCGCATTCATTTTATTAGAAATGTGTAATACGATCCCAGGGCGGTCATATGCTACCAAGTTATAACGTAGGTGTTTAATTGGTTGTGCACTTAAGCTGGTTTTGGCAAAGGTTAGCGTTAGCCCATCAATGCACTCTAATGCATCAATTAACTGATCCCATTTGAGCGCTGGAACCTCTAACTGTAATATTGCTGCAAAAATACCGTCTATATGACGCATTTCAGAGTCAAGCCAGTTACCGCCATGACGGCTGACTACGTTGGCTATTTGTTCTACTAAACCTTTTCTATCAGGTGCTTGTAGAGTGATAAGGTAACGCATCATACAATTTTTCTCCTATAAATAATGTCTGTAACACAACTGTCATCTTTACGTCATATAATCGCAGCCACTTAAGATTGTGTTATGGTTTTACGCTTGTTTTACTTTCATTTATTTAGTCATAAATATTTATTGTTAGCATAGTAGACTGCACATTCAAAGCGCTAATTATGGCATCGATTAATTATTAGAGGTTCTTAATGGAAAGTCAGGTCAATCAACCTGGTTCTGCGGAAAAAAGTCTACTTGTTGATAGACATGCAACACGCAGAGCATTTAAGGATAAAGCAGCAGAGATCGGGGTGACAGTGGGCGGCACATTAGTGTTTGTTGCATTGTTATTAATATTTTTCTATTTGCTATATGTCATCAAGCCTATTTTTGATGGCGCTCACATAGAACCTGTCACCAGTGTGAGTTATCAACATACTGATGCCAAAACGTTAATGGTAGGAAGCGACGAGCAAAATGAAGTGCTTTACCGTGTGACAAAATTAGGTACTGTCGATTTTTACTCTTCCCTGACAGGCCAGTTGATTTCATCTTTTACCCCTAAATTACCACAAGGTACAACGGTTACAAGTAGTGCTAAGTCGAGCCCAAGTGAACAACGTTTTGCATTAGGGCTAAGTAACGGACAAGTGATTGTCGTCGGGATAGATTTTGCCGTAACTTACCCAGATAATAAACGCTTAATTACGCCTCAGTTACGCTATCCAATAGGGGATCAGCCATTAACTATTAATGACAGCGGTGCAGTTTACAATTTGGTGTTTGATTATAGCGATAGTCGTATGAGTTTCGCTTACCAAGATGCCAATGGCGCTTGGAAGTTAAACCGCCAAGAAGGCGAAGAGAACATGATGACCGAAGAGGTAGAGTGGTCATCAGATGAAGTGTTTGTTGAAGATGCACCGAGTCATGTGGTTTCTGCGTTGATGACACCTGATCATCGTCAACTTATTTTAAGCACCACCAATAAATTATTTATTTATGACACTCGTTATGCCGATGCGGTTGAATTACTGCAAGTGATTGACGTTAAAAAAGGCACTGCTAACGTAAAACAAGTTAACTTACTTGCTGGTGCTAGTTCGATAATGATTAGTTATGATAATGGTGTTATCAGTCAGTATTTTCAAGTTAACAGCGATAAGGGCCGTTTATATCAGCAAATTCGTGAGTTTGATGATATTGCCCCCGTAAGTGCGATGGCAACTGAGTTTTACCGTAAAAGTTTTGCAGTTCTGAGCCCTGAAGGCGAATTAACCTTGTTGTACACAACAAGCGAACGCAATTTGTTTGATGAAAAGTTTCAGTTAACCAACCCCGGTCAAATGGGTTTTAGTCCTCGCTCAAATGCACTCATTATTGAAGCCGATAACAAACTTAATCTTTTTGCTGTTGAAAATAGCCACCCAGAGGTTTCTTGGAGTGCCTTGTGGGAAAAGGTTTGGTATGAGGGATATCCAGAACCACAATATGTTTGGCAGTCTACCTCGGGTTCGGACGACTTTGAAGCTAAGTTAAGCTTAATGCCATTAGCATTTGGCACCATGAAAGCGGCATTTTATGCAATGTTGTTTGCGGTACCTCTCGCCATTGCGGGTGCTATTTATACAGCTTACTTTATGACACCTAAAGTGCGTAACGTGGTTAAGCCTACGATTGAGATTATGGAAGCATTGCCCACGGTTATTTTGGGTTTCTTGGCCGGATTATGGTTAGCGCCACTGATTGAAGATCATTTACCCGGGATTGTGGTGTTATTGATGTTATTACCTCTATCAATACTCACCTCTGCCTTTGCGTGGAGTAAATTACCGGAAACGTGGAAGCATCGATTGCCTGAAACCTATCAAGAATTGATGTTATTACCTGTAATTATCTTCGTTGGTTGGTTCTCGTTTACGATTAGCCCAGTGATTGAAGTGGCATTATTTGACGGCAACACTCGTCAGTTTATCACCAATGATTTAGGGATTACCTTTGACCAACGTAACGCGTTTGTTGTGGGTATTGCGATGGGCTTTGCGGTGATTCCGACAATCTTCTCAATTGCCGAAGATGCCATTTTCTCTGTACCGCGCCATCTATCTAACGGGAGTTTAGCCTTAGGAGCAACAAATTGGCAGACCCTGACTCGTGTGGTGCTGCTTACCGCAAGTCCGGGGATTTTCTCAGCAATTATGATGGGTTTAGGCCGTGCAGTAGGTGAAACAATGATTGTGCTTATGGCAACCGGTAACACTGCTATTCTCGAGTGGAGTGTGTTTGAAGGTATGCGTACTTTAGCTGCAAATATTGCCGTTGAAATGCCAGAATCGGCCATTGGCAGCTCGCATTACCGAGTGCTGTTTTTAGCCGCCTTTGTATTGTTCATATTCACCTTCTTCTTTAACACCATTGCAGAAGTGGTCCGTCAGCGTTTACGCGACCGTTATAGCTCACTGTAAGGAAAGATGATGACTCAGTTAATGATTATTTCGCCAATCGCCTTGAGAGGTTTGTGCAATGGGTAAGTGGTTTAAATCAGGTTCACCGTGGATTTGGATGACCGGTGGTGCCGTTAGTATCAGTTTAATTGCCGTATTAGGCTTGTTGTTGTTAATCGCGTGGCGTGGCTTAAGTTATTTTTGGCCTGCTGATATTTACGAATGGCAACTCGAAGACAACAATGGCGTTAAAAGTACCTTAATAGGTGAGATTTACGACCGTGAAGAAGTGCCAACAGAGCGTTTAATTTCAGCAGGTCATCAATTTGCTAAGCACCCTGGTGAGTTTGTTACTCGCTATTTGGTCAAAACCGGTAACCGTGAGTTTGTTGGTTTAGATTTTCGTTGGATTTTGGCAACAGACATCGTCAGCCGTTCTTTGCCTGCCGATGTGGCGAAGCTTGAAAGGACAAAGAACGGTAATTTTTATGGTTATCCAATTGCTGTTATCGAAGACGGTAAGCGTTTAGCGTTAACGAGCGAATCCGATATTGAGTCGTCTTTATTCAGCCATATCGATCGTGCTGTTGATATTTCAGATCAAGCATTACGTTTACAAAAAGCAGATATTGGCTCGATTAACTACCAAATTGAACGTTTACGATTAAAAGAACGAGGTTATGAGTTAGATGGTGAGTTAACTGACAAACGAAAAGCTGACATTAAAGCGCAAATTGAACAGTTAAACCAAGACTATTTGGTACTCGAAAAAGAACTGTTTGCGCTTCGTGATAAAGCGGCCCGCGATGCAGTTGTCGTTAAAGATATGCGTGGTGTTGAAGTCACCTTGCAACTGGATTCTATTCTAGACGTCAGTTATGTCAATCACATGAGCTTGTTAGATAAAGTGGGCCATTGGTTTGGCGGGATTGGTCACTTTGTTAGCGATGACCCGCGTGAAGCCAATACTGAAGGTGGGGTGTTCCCAGCTATTTTTGGTACGGTATTTATGGTGATGCTAATGGCCGTTATCGTAACGCCATTCGGGGTGATTGCAGCTATTTATTTACACGAATACGCTAAGAAAGGCCCTATTACTAAGATGATCCGTATCGCTGTTATTAACTTAGCTGGTGTTCCGTCGATTGTATATGGTGTGTTTGGTTTAGGCTTCTTTGTGTACATGATGGGAGGTTCAATTGACCAATTATTCTTTCCAGAGGCGTTACCAGCACCAACATTTGGCTCTCCTGGGGTAATTTGGTCTGCATTAACCTTAGCTATTTTAACCTTGCCAGTGGTGATTGTATCCACAGAAGAAGGCTTAAGTCGTATCCCGAGCGCGGTACGTCAAGGCAGTTTGGCACTAGGGGCAACGAAAGCAGAAACCTTATGGCGCATTGTGATCCCAATGGCAAGCCCAGCCATTATGACGGGTTTGATTTTAGCCGTTGCACGTGCTGCCGGTGAAGTTGCGCCGTTAATGTTGGTGGGTGTAGTAAAACTAGCCCCAACATTACCGATAGATATGAACTTCCCGTTTGTGCATTTAGAACGTAAGTTCATGCACTTAGGTTTCCATATTTACGATGTCGGCTTCCAAAGCCCTAACGTAGAAGCCGCACGCCCACTGGTGTATGCAACTTCGTTCTTATTAGTATCTGTAATTGTTGCCCTTAACTTAACCGCTATCAGCGTGCGCAACCATTTACGTGAAAAATTCCGTTCGCTAGAACATTAATTAGCGATATCCTGAGGAAAAGATAAAATGATTTCTATTGATAGTTCAGCAATGCAAACAGAAGCCGTTGATTTAGTTAACTTACCGGCACAGGATACCGCACTTGAGATCCGTAACCTTGATTTACGTTACGGTGACAAACAAGCGCTATTTGATGTGTCGATGAAGATCCCTAAAAAACAAGTTACGGCATTTATTGGCCCAAGTGGTTGTGGTAAATCAACACTGTTACGTTGCATTAACCGCATGAATGATTTGGTTGATAGCTGTAAAATTGAAGGTGAAATATTGCTTCATGGGCAAAATATCTATGACAAAAAAGTGGATGTAGCTGCACTACGTCGTAACGTTGGCATGGTGTTTCAGCGTCCTAATCCGTTTCCTAAATCAATTTATGAAAACGTAGTATATGGTTTACGTTTACAAGGATTAAGCAACCGTCGTGATTTAGATGAAGCGGCAGAACGATCATTACGTGGCGCCGCTATTTGGGACGAAGTGAAAGACCGTCTACACGATAATGCCTTTGGTTTATCAGGTGGTCAGCAACAACGTTTGGTTATTGCCCGTGCTATTGCCATTGAGCCAGAAGTATTATTACTCGATGAACCAACGTCAGCACTGGACCCCATTTCAACCTTAACCATTGAAGAGTTGATTACTGAATTAAAGCAACAATATACCGTGGTGATTGTGACGCATAATATGCAACAAGCGGCACGAGTGTCGGATCAAACCGCCTTTATGTACATGGGTGAATTGGTTGAATATGCTGATACCAATACCATTTTTACTACCCCTAAAAAGCGTAAAACCGAAGATTATATTACCGGAAGATACGGTTAATCTTTACTAGAACGCTTTTAATTAACATACAACATTTAGGTGGGTATCATGGAAAAAATGAATTTAAGTAAACACATATCAGGCCAGTTTAATGCTGAGCTTGATGATATTCGTAATCGCGTATTAGCCATGGGCGGTTTAGTTGAACGTCAGCTTGAACAGGCATTGGATGCATTAGCATCACTTGATACGGAATTAGCACAGCAAGTGATTGAAGGCGATCATAAAGTCAATGGCATGGAAGTGGCTATTGACGAAGAATGCACTCGTATCATTGCTAAACGTCAACCTGCTGCCAGTGATTTACGCTTGATCCTTGCCATTTCGAAAACCATTACCGATCTTGAACGTATTGGTGATGCTTGCGTGCGTATTGCCAAAGCTGCGGTAGAAAAGCGTGCTAACACTCAACAACCGCTATTGGTGAGTATCGAAAATATGGGTCGTCATGCCACACGCATGTTGCACTCAACCTTAGATGCATTAGCACGTATGGATGCCGACCAAGCATTTGAACTGCATAAACAAGATGCAAAATTAGACAAAGAGTATGAAGGTATCATCCGTCAATTAATGACCCATATGATGGAAGACCCTCGCTCAATACCCGGTGTATTAGACGTATTATGGGCTGCGCGTGCGGTTGAACGTGTCGGAGACCGTTGTAAGAATATTTGTGAGTACGTGATTTACTATGTAAAAGGCAAAGACGTTCGTCATATTTCTTACGAAGAAATGGAAAAAGAACTGTAACAGTCTGAATTGTAAACTTAAAATATAGCAAACTTAAATAAACCATGTTCGACGCTGTCAGAAAGCCCCATTGATAGGGGCTTTTTCATACTATTGAAGAATTATTGATTCGGCTAATTATACCAATCCCATTAAATATCTGGTCAGTTCAGAGTCTCTCAGGTTTTTCAATTCAAGGCACATTGATGTAGAAATGGTTGTTGCCTTTTAAATCGATGTAACACAGAAGTGGAATACCTGAGAG